>JANXYJ010000172.1 GCA_025350105.1 Terriglobia bacterium
ATTGTTCACCGCGCTGCAGCAGCAGAAAGTTCCGTCCAAGCTCCTGGTATTTCCCGACGAAGGCCACTGGATCCTGAAACCGCAAAACAGTTTGCTATGGTACCGGACGGTGCTCGAATGGCTGGGCGAATATCTTAAGAGATAGCGATCATTATTCGTCGCGCAAGACATTATTCGTCGCGCAATACTTCGAGCGGCTTCTGACGCAGAATACGGAAGCTGGCCAGCCAGCCTGAGGCTTGCGCCAACACCGCGGTCAACCCCACCGCAATCACGCTGGCCTTCCAGTCCAAAGTAAATTTGGCGTCCAGCAGGCGGTTCAACAGCAGCGCCGCGAACGCCGACGCCAGCAGCGCGCCCATCACGCCGGCCACCGTCCCCAGCGTGATAAATTCCACGGAAAAGATTCGCCCTACAGTGGCCCGCGTAGCGCCCAGCGTTTTCAGGATGACCACTTCACGCACGCGACGGAAGCGGGTTCCCGCCACGCTGGCCGCCAAAATAATGGCGCCCGCCACAATCGCAAACGCCGATAGAAAACGAATCACCAGCGCCACCTGATCCACAACTTGTTGGACGATGGCCAGTGCCTCGGCTACGTTGATCAGCGTGATGGTGGGGAAGGACTGATAGGCGGCGCGCTCCAGCGCACCCACGTCAGCCGGGCGCATGCGCACACCGCCATAAAACGTCGCGGGCAATCCTTCAAGTGCCGGCGGATTGAAGACAAACTCATTGGCCGCGCCCACCCGCATTTGTTCCACCCGGTGCAGCGCAACAACTTTGGCCGTAAATGTTTTACTGGCGCCGGAGAGTTCCATCTGGTCGCCGATCTTAATATTCAAGGTCCGTGCTGCTTCCTCATCCACCGAGACCACCGGCTGGGTTTCACCGTGAGCCCACCATGCGCCCTGGCGAATCTTCAGCGCCGTGGGTTTGTCATCGGCCCACATCACCGATCGCGTGTTGGCATAGCGCCGCGCGGTGGCCGGCAAATTGCGTCGGTCCAACCCTTCGCCGTTGATCGATTCAATGTGCACCGGCACCGATGGCGCAAACTCCGGCGGCGCAGTAACTCCCTTCTGCCTGGCAACTACCGCCTTCAACGGCTCCACCTGCTCCGGCGTGATGCCGATGAAAAACACGTTGGGCGCATCCGGCGGAGCGCTCTGCATAATATCGCCCACCAGCGTATGCTGCACCAAATAGACGGTAAGCGTGAACATCACGCCTAAACCCAGCGCCACCAAAATCGCCTGCGCCTGATTACCTTGGCGATACAAATTCGCCAGCCCTTGCCGCGCCAGCGTGGGTAGGCGGAACGGCGAATTTTTGACGAACGCCCGAATGGTGCGTAGAAACATCGTCGCCACCAGCGAAAGCAGCAGCAGCGCCACCGCCAACCCGCCCGCGAACAATCCTCCCACCTGCCTGGATTCGGCCAGCCATCCGGCAATGGCGCCCAGGCCGATCAAAATCAAAACACCACTGACAATCGCGGCGCGCGCTTCGCTCATCCGCGTGCGCCAGTTGCGTTGCGCATCCGGCATATCACGCCGCAAAATCAATGCCGGACGAATTTTGCGAATGGCCAGCAGTGGCGGCAAGGTGAACAGCAGCGTCGTGAGCACACCCACCACAATCCCCTGCACTGACGCCGCCATGTTCCAACTCTGCTTGAATTCCATGGCAAAGAATTTCTGGATCAAAATGGGGAACGTCCGTTCCACCACCCGGCCCACCAGGACGCCCGCCAATCCGCCAATCAAGCCCAGCAGCAGGGTTTGCAGGGCGTAAATACCAATCACGTCACGCGAGGTTGCGCCCAGCGATTTCATTACCGCAATGTTGTCCATCTTCTGCTGCAGATGCGCGTGCATGGCCATCGCTACACCCAGCGCACCGACAATCATGGCGATCAAACTCACCAGGCTGAGGAATGTGGTCGCGCGATCGAGGCCACGCGTGATGATCGGATTCGATTCCCGAAAATCCGCGATCAGCGCTTCGGGTAAAGCGCTTTTAATCGACGCCCTCAATTGATCCACCGCCGGCGACCCCACGCCCATCTTGAACAGATAGCGATACGCTCCCCGGCTGCCGAAGCCCATCAACCCCGTTTTTTCAAACGCCGCGCGCGACATCATCATGCGCAAACCCACGTTCATGCTGCCCGACATACGATCTGGCTCCGACAACACCACCGCTGCAATCCGCATGGTCGCGGTGCCCACGCGCAGCGCGTCACCCACTTTTGCGTTGGTGCGCAATAAGACATCCTGCGCCACCGCCACGCTGTCGTCTTTCAAAGCGTCGCGCAGCGCCATGGGTGGATCCAACTTTACGTCGCCGTAGTAGGGATAGCGCGCCGGGTCCACGGCTTTGATCGAGACCAACAGTGGAGTAGCCGCGTCGCTATTGTGATCTGTTGTTTCACGAGCGGCCATCGAAATCGTCTCGGTGATCAGCGTGTGCTCCACGCCATGCTGGGCCAGCGCATCGAGGGCCGCCGTCTCCTCGGCGCCTGCAGGGTTGAATTGCCGCGCGGTGAGATCCGCGGCCATCACCGTGCGCGATTCATCGAGCAGCGTTCCCTTAAAGCTCTGACTGAATCCCTGCACGCCCGACAGTGCGCCCACGCCGGCGGCCACGGCCAGAATCACGAACAGAAATTTGCTGGTGGACGCCCTGGTTTCGCGCCAGGCAATACGGGCCGCCGTGCGATAGGAGAGCCGCATCATACGGCAACTTCCGACGACCGCATGTCGTCCCGCATGTTGTCCGCCACCACTTTGCCGTCGCGCAAAGTCACGATGCGATCCGCCCGCGCGGCCAGTGCCGGGTCGTGGGTCACCAACACAAGGGTGGTTCCTTCGCGTTGATTCAGTGACAACAGCAACTCCAGCACGTGCGCGCCGTTCACGCTGTCCAAATTGCCTGTGGGCTCATCCGCCATCAGAATGGGGGGTTTCACCATAAACGCACGGGCCAGCGCAACACGTTGTTGCTCGCCACCGGAGAGTTGCACGGGATAATGATCCATGCGATCCGCCAAACCGACGTTGGTCAGCAGCTCGCGGGCACGCGCCATACCGTTCTTCACGTCGCCGCCGGTCAGCTCATGCGGCAGTAGAACATTTTCCTCGGCGGTCAGCGTTGGAATCAGTTGATAACTTTGAAACACGAAGCCCAGTTTGCGCCCGCGCACCAGCGCCAAATCGTCTTCACTCAACGCGGTGATATCCACGCCGTCGATAATCACCTTGCCTTCGCTCGGCGCATCTAAGCCCGCCAGCAATCCCAGCAGCGTACTTTTGCCACTGCCGGAAGCTCCCATGATCGCCACAAACTGCCCGGCCGGAACGGCGAGGTCAACACCCCGCAGAATGTCGACACGGTGCGTGCCAGTATCGATGGTTTTCGTGATTCCGCTTGCTTGCAGAATCGGGGTTTTGGTAATTGCCATCGCTTGTAAGATCGGGGCCCGAGTTATCGCCATGCTCTTTTTATTATGATGGCAACAGATGACCTGCCATTCCATTTTACTTTCCAGCACACTGTTCCTCAGCACCTTGTACAGCAACGCTCAAACAAATCCGGCGGCGAAAGCCGTTGCAAAACCAGCCGCGACCAAACCAGCCGTTTCCTCGGAAACGGCGCATAAAGGAGATACGCGCAAAGTGCTGGTGGTGTTCGGCGATAGTTTGAGCGCGGGCTACGGCGTCGCTCCTGGAAAGAGTTATCCCGACGATCTACAGCGCAAGATTGACGCCCTCCACTCTCCTTGGCGTGTGGTGAATATGGGCATCAGCGGCGACACCACGATGGGAGGCGTCGCCCGCATTAACAGCGCCGTGAAGCAAATGCCGTCGCTGGTGCTGCTGGAATTGGGCGGTAACGATGGCCTGCGCGGCTTGCCACTTTCCATGACCCGCGAAAATCTGGAAAAGATGATTGTCGAGTTTCAAAACGCTGGCGCCCGCGTGGTCCTGGCCGGCATGACCTTGCCCCCCAACTACGGTCCCGATTATGTGCAGGGCTTTCAGAAAATCTATAGCGATTTGGCGGTCAAGCACAAACTGAAGCTAATTCCGTTTCTACTGAGCGACATCATCACACCGGACTTGCGCTATTTCCAGCGCGATGGTATTCACCCCACCGCCGAAGGCGCCGAGATCGTCTCGCGCACGGTACTGCGCACGTTGCAGCCCCTGCTGCTAAACAAGAATTAGCGCTATATTTCTTCGAGCACACATAAATCCCGCAGATTGCGATAATCTTCCGCGTAGTCCAAACCATAGCCCACCACGAATTCGTCGGGAATGGCAAAGCCCACGTAGTCCACTTTCACAGGAGCTTGCCGGCGTTCCGGCTTGTCAAGAAAAGTGGCGATGCGCAGACTTTTGGGATGGCGCTGGGCGAGTAACTTTGCGAGATAGGTAAGCGTGTTGCCGGTGTCCAGAATATCTTCCACGATGATTACGTGGTGGCCTTCAATGGGCACGTCCAGATCCTTGGTCAACTGCACTTGGCCGGAGCTGGTCTTGCCGCGCCCATAACTGGATATGCCGATGAACTCCAGCCGCGTCGGCGTCTTCATCGCACGGGCCAAATCCGCCAGAAAAATGCAGGCGCCCTTCAGGATGCCAATCAAGTACACCGGTTCGCCCGTGGTGTAATCGAGGTCGATCTCCCGTCCCATCTCTTCCACCCGCGTCCGGATTTGTTCGGCGGACAGCAGCACGCGCAATTTAGACATTAGCGAAATTGTAACCGGAACATGCGTTAAATGCTACGCGAAACACGTAAATTTGTAGTAGCATACAGGCAGGAGAGCACACTCTGGCAATTAAACGCGCAACCCAACTCACAACCGGTGCCAAGAAAAAAGCGGCGGCCAAACGGCCCGCCAAAGTTTCCCCTTCCGCCGAAATCAAACCCCGCAAGAAACCCGCCAGCAAGGCCGCCCCGGCCGCTAAAGCAAGTGTTCCGCCCGAAAGCAAATCCAACTGGCAGATCGCAGCGCAAGCCGCCGACGCGAAACAGGCCAAGGACATCAAAGTCCTGGATCTGCGCGAAGTCACTTCCTTCACCGATACGCTGATCATCTGCGGCGCGACAAGTTCACGCCAGGCGCAAACCATCTCCAACGAAATTGAACAGAAGATGAGAGAATCCGGCGACTACGCGCTGAGCATCGAAGGCTATACCAACGGCGAATGGATTCTGCTTGATTTCGGCGATTGCGTGGTGAATGTGTTCACCGACAAATCGCGGGAATACTATGATTTGGAACGCTTGTGGCGGGATGCCAAGCCTTTGAGTTGGTAGATTTCAAAAAGCGTCGGATGGAATCGCGCTATGCTCAGGCCGCGAGGACGATGCTGAAGTACTTTCACCTCCAAACCGCAGATAAAGGTCTCTGTGGGTTTCCCCGATAGTTCGCTCATGCCGAAATCTTTATTGGCGGTGTGTTATTGGCAACTGGCATCATAAGCGCCCAAGCGCCCGGTTCAAATAAGCGAGCTCACACAATCTACGTTGACGAACTGCGATTTCCCTACAATCCGCATGAGAGCGATTTTATTCGTTCAAAGCTGATTAGCTCTATCGTTCAGGCCTGTGACGCCAACTGTACGGTGATGGAAGCGGTTGACAAAGAAGGTGATGTCGCGGAAGCCATACTTACAGGCTCCATTCTCGTTGAGAATCTGCAATCCGGCCGCTATCGCGTACAGGGAGCCATGCGCCTGGTGGACAGAGATGGTGCTGTGCTTTGGACCGCTACAGTCTTTAACCGCCCTTTAGGGCGGAGTGCGACGTCAAGCTTTGCAGAAAACGTTGCAAAAAGGCTAAGCCGCTTTCTACGCCAGCAAGTAGGTTCTTCTACTTAAATTCCATCGTCAAGTGCCCCGCCGGGCCCTTATAAACCAGCGCCAGATCCTTGCTCTTCAGCTTCTTGGTTTCGATGGCGAAATACATCAATCCGTTGCTCGATTGATTCGGCTTCAGGTCGCCGTCAGGCAACAGCTTGGCTTTCAGCGCGGCAAGCAGTACATCGTCTTTCGGTTTGTCGGTTTTCGTCCCCGAAATACCCGTCCATCCCGGCGTGTTGGTTTGCTGGGCCCATTCGCGGCCAGCGGTATTTTTCTTGACGATCAGCGCGGTGCCGCCCGCCAACTGCCCCGGCTCCAGCGCCTCGGCGCGATCGCCATCCTTGCGCGACACCAGCGTAAAATCCGCCGGTCCCACCCGCAACGCCTCGCCGGTTTTGTTGGACGCGGTCACGCGCATCACCACAATCCCCATGCCTAACTCGGAGCCCACTTCCTGCTTGATCTCCGCTGGCTCCAGGATCGCTTCGCCGCGCAATTCAATATTGTCGTTCCCGGCCTGGCCCGGAAAAGGCTTCGGATCGGCCGCAAATGCCACCGCACAAAAACACGCAGCTAGCCAGATATTCTTCATAAAAGTGACTTTACATGCGCGATGAACTCAGGCTCCATCCAATTCCGCGCCGCGATGATTTTCTCCACCACTTTGCCCGAACGGTCGATGATGTATGTCTCTGGAAACTGGAAGGTCCCGTAGTTCGAACTAATGTTCCACTCCGGGTCACGCCCGGTGGCGAAGTTCACCCGAAACCTTTTCAGGAACTCTTTGTATTGCTTTTCGTTGGTGTCTACGCTCACGCCCAGCACCACCACGCCATCCGTACCCAACTCCTTTTGAAACGCGGCCAGTGACGGCACCTCCTGCACACAGGGCGCGCACCAGGTGGCCCAAAAATTCAGCACCAAAAGCTTGCCGCCAAAGTCGGCCTTGGTATAAGTGCGGCCGTTATCGCCCACGATCTTGAATTCCGGCGCTTTGTCGCCCGCGTTCACGACCGGATCCGACAGCGTGCCGGAAACAATCCACACCAGCCCGACCGCCATGGCGACGATCAGCCCCAAAATCCCGTAATCGAAATTCCCCTTGGCTGACTGGTTCATGCTGCCATTTTACCGCTATTATCTAGGATGGGGTGGAGGCGCTGTTTGCAGGGGAAAGCATAGTAATGAATCCCTCGCCGCGTTTCCGCATCTCTACTATTTCATGCAGCTTACTCGCAGAGCGGAATTCTCCGCGTCACACGTTTGCCGTAATCCGGCCCTTAGCGATGCCGAAAATCAAGCCCTTTACGGCACCAACGCCAATCGCAACGGCCATGGGCACAACTTTATCCTGGAAGTAACCATTGAAGGCGAACCCGATCCGGTCACCGGGATGGTTTTCGACCTGCGGGCACTGAAGGAAATCATCAACGCCGAGGTGGTGGATCCCATGGACCATCGCTTCCTGAATCATGAGGTTCCACCCTTCGATCAAGTAATCCCAACTACCGAAAACATCGCGGTGGAAATCTGGAGCCGGTTGCAGCGCCGTATCCATCCGCGCAACGGCGTAGCCAACGCCAGGCTGAAAAATGTGCGTTTATTTGAGACGGCGGATCTGTATGTCGACTACAGCGGGGAGGAAGCGGTTGACGAGGCTCGCCAGGGAACGGGCGGACGATCATGATGACGCTCACCCGCCGCTACCGCTTCGCCGCATCGCACCGCTTGAATACGGACGCGTTGACGCCTGAACAAAACGCACGCCTGTACGGCAAGTGCAATAACCCTTTCGGCCACGGCCACGATTATGTTCTGGATGTGACGGTGGAAGGAGCGCCCGGCGCCTCCGGTCAAATTGTCCAGCGTGAAACTCTCGACCAGTGTGTCTCCCAACAGGTGCTGCGGCATTTGGACCATCGTAATTTAAACTGCGACGTGCCAGAACTGCACGGCAAAGTAGCCACCACCGAAAACCTGGCGCTGGCCATAGAAAAGATGTTGAAAGCCAGTTGGACCCTGCCGGCCAAACTGGCGCATGTGCGGATATCCGAGACCGATCGCAACGCGTTCCTGCTGGAAACCCGTTAGAAGAACCGGACCACAAAGAACCAAACCAAAAAGAAACCAACCAAGCAGAAACCAACCGGGGAGAAAATCAAAATCAACATGGGAAGCCTAAAGCATAAAGCCACGGTGGAAGTGATTCCGGGCGGCACTGGAGTCATTGCCACGCACATGAAAGACATTCTGGGCCTGCTGGGCGAGGACGCCTCTCGCGAGGGCTTGCAGCGCACCCCCGAACGCTATGAGAAAGCCATGCGCTATCTCACCAGCGGCTATCACACCAATCTCGAAAGCATCGTCAACCGCGCCCTGTTCACCCAGAAATGCGACGAAATGGTGGTGGTAAAGGGCATCGAGTTTTTCAGCCTGTGCGAGCACCACCTGCTGCCGTTCTACGGCAAAGTGCACATTGCCTACTTGCCCAACAACAAAGTCATTGGCCTGAGCAAACTGCCGCGCATCGTCGATATGTTCGCCCGCCGCATGCAATTGCAGGAACGGCTTACCCAGCAGATCGCCGAAGCCATCACCACCGCCGTCGCGCCCCGGGGCGTGGCCGTGCTGTGCGAAGCGCAACACTTTTGCATGATGATGCGCGGCGTGGAAAAGCAGCACTCCGCTACCGTCACCTCCACCATGCTGGGCAGCTTTCGCAAGAACAAAGCCACGCGGGACGAGTTTTTGTCGCTGGTAAGGGGCTGAAGGTAAGGCTTCCTATTCCACCACGCAGCTCCATTCGCCCCGTTCGTCTTGAAAACCGGATAGAATCCGCCGCCGCGCCACGCGCTCCAAATCCGGATGCAGCTCATGCAGCACGATGTCGCTGATGTTGGCCACCACCACATCAAAAGCCCCCGTGCGCACCGCATCCGCGCTTCCCATAAAGAACGGCACCACCCGCGAACTCTCCCAATCGATGTCGCAGGCGATGACCACGCCGGCGCCCAGCAGCTGCGCGGCGAGCGACAGAATGCCGGACCCGTTGCCTACGTCTAAAACGCGATCACCAGGTTTGACGACCCGCTCCATCGCCTCTAAACACAAGCGCGTGCACGGGTGCTGACCGGTGCCGCATTGCATACCAGGGTTGATCTCCAGACGAAACCGGCCCGGCGGAGTCAGCTCCGTCCTCCACGGCGCCACGACAAAAAACTTTTCGCCCACCAGAATCGGGGGCCAGGCGTCTTCGGTGGTCCGCACCCAATCGGTTTCCGCCGAGGCAATCGGCTCACCAAACCGCGCCGCCGTTTCGCGGTCGCCGAAAAACGCATCCACGAAACCGTCGCCCTCAATCACACCCCGTGTGCCGGCGTCGTTCAGATTGGCAATGAGCTTGTCGAAAGACGAGGGACTGTCAGGAGCAATACGCACCGAGTACATTAGTGTGCAACCGCCGCGCCCGCGCCTGTTACTGTGCTGAAGCCCGCATTGCCGGTCTCCGTCGACAACGCCATGGCCCGTGCACGATCCGCCTTGCTGCCTTCCTCGTCGCCCAGCTTTTCCCGCGTGACTGCCCGGGCGAAATAGATGTAGGGCGCGTCGGTCAACTCCGCAATCGCCAGGTTGAAATCCTCCAGCGCCTTTTCGTGCTCGCCGGTTCTTTCGTAAATCTCCCCGCGCTGATAGTAGCCATTGGGCGTGGCCTGGGTCTTGATCGACTGCGAAAAGTGTTCGAGCGCCTTCTTTGTATCGCCGCGTGTGGCGTAAATCTGTCCCAGCTCATCATGCGCTGGCGTCAGACTGGGGTCCAGTTCCAGCGCCTTTTCGAAATCGATCGATGCCCGTTCCACCAGCGCCAGGTCACCTGCGGCCAGCGCCCTCTCCGCTAATCCCCGGTTCAAGTAGGCGGCCGCCAGACCCGGCGCAATTTCAATCGCCCGGTCAAAATATCCCAGCGCGTCTTTATAGCTGTTGGGGCGCATCTTCTGTTTGCCCAACTCCAGCGCCGCCAGCGCCCGCTGGGGGGCGCCCAGGACATAGTAAGCTCCATACCCACCCACCGCCAACAGCAGCACCGCCGCCAACATAAAGGACGCTACCCTCTTTTGTTTCCGCTTTTGTACCTGCGCTGGAGTGATATCTTGCGGCGCAACCCGGACTGGGCCCGCCTGCGAAACCGGTGGAGCCGCCGGCCCGCGCGAAAAAGAATTTTCGGCCATCGAACAGTGTTGATTATAGCAACTGAGCCGGGTCTGTCACTGTGCTGCGTTTATAACTGCACGGCGTTTACAACTGCGCTAAATTTACAACTGCGCGACTTTGCGATGCACCAACAGAAAGTATAATCCCAGCGTGGCCAGCAGCGCCCCGGTCCAGCCCATAATCACCGGCGCCGAATAGATGGGGATCAGTTTTCCCAGAATCAAACTGCCCACCGGCATGCCGCCGCGAAAAGCCACGTTGAAAACGCTCATCACCCGGCCCCGCATTTCATCGGACGCCACCGCCTGCACCAGCGAACTTACCGACGACAGCGAAACCATCATGGCCGCACCTGAAAAGAAAATCAAAATGCAGGAAAGCCATAACACCTTGGACATGGAAAATAAAACCATCACACTGCCCATGGCGACCAGCACCAAAAGCGCCAGCCGGCCCTGACGCTTCATCTTTCCCATGTAGGCTACCGTCAAAGCTCCGCAAATCGAGCCGACACCCGACGAACTCAGTAGCTTGGTGAAGTCCTTGGCGTCGCCGTGCAAAACATCCTTGGCAAAAACGGGCAGAAAGGTTAACAGCGGGACGCCCAACAGCGTCATGCAAAACGCCAGGATGATGAGCGAATCCATTCCTGGCTTACTGCGAATGAAGCCAATGCCCTTGCCCATGCTCTGCAGGATCGGCTCACTGGACTTCGCCGGAATATATTTCACCTGAATCATGTACAGCGAAATAATCACGGCGATAAAGGAAACCCCGTTGAAGCCAAAGCACCACGCCGCGCCAAAGGTCAGCGCGATGCCGCCAATCGTCGGCCCAATCGCGCGCGCCAGGTTGAATTGAATCGAGTTCATGGCGATGGCGTTGGGAATATCGTCCTTGCCAACCAGGGTGGGCAGCAGCGCCTGATACGCCGGCCCTCCGAACGCCTGCGCGCAGCCCACCACGAAGCTCAGCAACAGAATGTGCCAAACCTGCACCGCCTTGAAGTAGATCAGCGCGGTGAGAATGAACGCGGTGGTCATTTGGACATACTGCGAACCTAACAGGAGATTGCGGCGGTTCATACGGTCGGCAATCACTCCGCCCACCAGCGAAAAAAGGATAATCGGCACCTGGGCCAGAAACGTGTCCAGCCCCAGGTAAAAGGAATTCTTGGAAAGATCGTAAACCAGCCACGCTTGCGCGGTGGACTGCATCCAGGTGCCGATGGTGGAGACACACGCGCCAGTCCACATCAGCCGGAAATCGCGATATTGAAAGCTTTTGAAGACGCGCCCGAATAGTTTCGACCCGAGCGAGGCGGCTGGCGCGGGTAACGGTGGATCGGGTTCAGCGGTTTGCGGGGCGGGTGACCCAGAGCGCGGAGCGGCAGGCGGTACCTGGTGCCGATTAATAGGGATCGGATTTTTTTGCACGCGTTTTGGGGCCGGCGAATGCTGCGCCAGCAGAATCTTCGATTCTAGCAGTAGATCGGCTGGCCCGGCTGTGCCGTTTAGCCGGAAAGTTCTGCCGCTTAGCGGAAAACGTTTAAAAAGCCGCGCCGATCGCTGCCTCGCTCGGCGTCGATCAGAAGGGTTCGGCGTCGATCACAACACGGACCCAGCCTGTAGCACCCGCGACGAAAAACCGCGCCTTCAGTACACCTCGAACGCAAACACTTTATTCGAATCATTGGGGGAAAGCGAATACTCGCCGTTGTCCAAAGGCTCCGCGGCTTCAATCTTGTACAGATTGCCGTCCAGTTTGGCCACCGACAGATGCAGCACCTTGGCCCCCTTGCGCCGGCCCTTGGACATCACCAGTTCGCGATGCCCGTTCTTCACGTCAAACCTGTACAGCTCAATGCGGTCGGGTAGAATTTTTTCGCTTTGCAGCAGAAAAATCGGCTCGCTCAATGGCGTCCGCGCCGTCGACGCCGGCCCGGGCAGCATATAGGTAGTCTCGTCCTTCTTGTTCTCCTCCTTGGCCTCGGTGGCTTCGGTGGGAATCAGATTGTCGGCGTGCAGCAAATACAACATGTCCGGCTTGGGCGGACGAGGGCCGCTATATTTCTCGGCGCCCTGCATCGCCACACTCGCCGTCCCCAGCAGCGCGGGCAACAAGAAACTGGCTAACATCTTCACATGACTCCTTTTCATACGCCTCATTCTAAAACTTGCACGAACTCCGCCAGAATCCGGTAACGGTCTTCTTCCGGTTCCAGATACCAGGCTTCAAATTCCGGATTGAGCGGCTCCAGCCGAATGCGTCCGTGCCGCCAACTGTCGTCATCACCAGTTGCGCCCTCACTCTGCACTTTTTCACTCGAATAGCGTTTGACGGTATAACGGTCGTTCCCGCTCCCCAGCGCTTCCACCAACACCAGCTTCCCTTGGCGCGACCCGGCCAGCGCGCCGCCCTGCCCGCCGCCACGGAACACGCAAAGTGACCCATCCGGGATCAGAGGCTCCATACTCCGGCCGGTCACCGTGGCCACAAACATACCCTTGCCCAGCCGTAGGCCAACGGGCGCTTCCACCCAGCCTTGGCTTTCGATCTCCGGATTTTCCAAAAACGGTCCGGCTGCCGCCGCCAGGGAATAGCGCGGCAAATGTGTGACGTACTCGCGCACCTTTACGGATACATGCGACGACACATGCTCGCGATACAACCGTGACAGACCACGCTCAAAATCCGCCACCATGGCATCGCGCCGGTCGCTGACGCGCAAAGTGTTCGATAGCGTCGTTTCCAAATGCTCAAAAAAGGCGGCCGCTCCCATGCGGGTGGCGGCGCTCGCCAAGTCCGCTTCCAGCAGACTCAGCACTTCGCTTTCCTCGCCCGCTACCTGGTCCCAGTCCCGCCGCAGCCGCAAGTAAACACGATCATCCGCGGGATCTTCCAACAGCACTCCCGCGGGAAACTGAGCTTCCGGCAGCACCACCGATAAGATGGAGTAGCGCGCCAGTTTGGTGGTAACCGGCTTAGTCCTCAGTGGTGTCGCTGCGCGGAGGGGCTCAGGCATCGGGGCTCCAACTCAGCTTAGCTTATCGGATCAGGTCTGGTCGGATCAGATGGGGTCAGATCGAATCAGTGCCGAAAAGCTTACTGCAGGGTCGGATAATATCCTCGCCTCGCCCTCACTTTTACGTCCGGCAGTTCGACTTTTACCACCAATTCGCGCAGCTTGTTGGTGGTGGGCATCTCGTTGGGGGTGTAACGCAGGATGTATTGCGTGGTCACCTCGCCCGCCACGTTGGCGATGGCCTTGAACACCGCGCTCGAAATAGCGGAGGCAAATCCACCGCTGCCCGCCTTAAACGCCAGGTTGCCCTCGTCGGACGGTTTGGAAAGATAGCCCGATACGTCTTTGTACACGTCCTGCAGTGGATACTCCACCCGCCCGCCGGTCTCCTCGGCCAGCTTGACCAGATTGGCGTCACCGTCGCTGGTGAACCCGTACGACAACGTACTGATGCCGTAGATGGTCACCAGATTTTTTTGCGCCACCTCCAGAACCTCTGCCAGAGTCTTCTTGCTGGTATTATCGTTGCCGTCGCCGATCACAATCAGCACCCGGCGCGGCTCGAAAGGTTCTCCCGGCACCAGCGTGCGATTGGTGCAGGCCATAAAGATGGCATCGTACAGCGCGGCTCCGCCGCCCGGTTTCAGGGTACGAATTTTGCTGACGATAGGCTCCGGGTCACTGGTGGTATTCACCAACAGTTCGGCCTGATTGCCGTAACCAATCAGATACGTCGAAAACCGGGGTTTTCCTTGTGGCAGTAGAGTCAGCGCCAGTTCTTCCGCTGCGCCCTGGAAACTCTTCCATTGCGTGCGGCTGCTGTTACTCAAATCAATCAACAAACCTGAGACGACCGGCTGATTACGCTCGCGCGAAAAGAAACTGATTTCCTGTTTTTTGCCCTGATCGTAGACCGAAAAATCACGCTGTTCCAGATTCGAAACAAAGCGGCCCTTTTCGTCGGTCACCGTCACCGGCACAATTACTTCGTTGACGAAGGAGGTAAAATCAGGTTTTTCGGGCTTGGTTTCAGACTTAGCGATGTTGGCGGGTGCCGCAGGCACCTCCGTAGCCGCGCTGGCAGGCGCATTTTGTCCCCAGGCCAGCACCGCGCTCACGCCCAGCAATGCCGCCAACGCGCAAAATCTCGCGTACCTTCCGGCTCGATCTACACGGCGAACCCGATTTGCATTTTGCAAGCGCTGCAAGCGCCGCGAGCGATCATTGAGACAAGCTGCCATAAGACAATCCTGCCCTGATTATACTCGCATCTTGCTAGGCAAGTTGCTGGAGCAAAGTCACCTGAGCAAAGATACCAGCCCCACCGCTTTGGCCCCACCGCCTTCTTCCGGGCGCCTAGCGCTCGATCAGGTGTTCGATTTCGGCAATCTGCCGCGAGACCATCTGCCCCACGCGCACGTCTTCCTGCGGACCTTGTTCGTGTCCGGCTTCGTAGCCAGGCCCGCCATCGAGTGACCCATGATAGACCAGACGCAGCAGACTCACCTGAAAACGCAGTTCCTGGTGGGGATTTGCTAAAGATGAATTTACTAAGGATGGATTCGCTGAAGAAGTGAAGTCTCGTTCCATGCTTATCCTCATCGGCTTCCGCTAGGCCGCGCTTTACAGGATTTAACGGAAAGGCAAGAAATTGAACCGTAAACCCCAGGAGGCTCAAGGACCCAGTCGGGTAGGGTACTAGGGGTTTGTCAGGAGGATAGGGGTTGTGGAGACACTTGCAGAGTTAACAGAGTGGAACAACCGGAATCCTTGAGCCTTCAGTTTTTCATTACAGCCAAGGTACTGCAATCGCCGTGCCAACTTTGCGGTGCCGGCCCCAATCCCAGGCCCAAGCCAATATTAGAACCCTATCTGCTTGAAAAGGAAACCACTGCTGGAAAAAAGCCGCTTGCTAGAAAAGACGCGGGCCGGCCGGCCTACGCCAGCCCCGGTAAAACCGAATATCCCCCCGGTACCTCCGGTACGGAAAATGTTACTGCGGTATTTGCACGAACCACCAGCCAGCACACGACCACGGCTGGAGCGCACTAGCGCGGCTTGGGATCGGTCAACGGCAACGGTTGCGGTGCAGCGCCCACCCGCCCCGTCTTGGCCTCGTCGAACTGGACCCGATTGTTGGAGAGGGTCGTTCCCGTGGCCACATCCAACTGTACCCGCGCCGCCGCATAGGCCGCCTGGGCCGACACTTCCGACGCCGCCGCGTTGGTCAAATCGCGCTGGTCCTGAATTACCTGATACACCGTGGTCGCCCCCAGCGCCAGTTTCTTTTGATCCGCGTCCAAGGTCTGCTCCTGCAAAACCCGGCCCTTCACCGCCGCCTGATACTGCGCCCGCGCCTGATTCACCGCGATCAGCGCGTTCTGGACATCCACGCGAATCTGATTGATCTGCCGCTGTACCTGCAGTTGATTCATCCGCAAATTCAACGTGGCCGTTTCCAGGTTCGCCTGCGCCGCGCGATTATGCAAGGGTATATTTAGCGTTGCGCCTACCGAATAGGTCGGAAAGTTACCCTGAAAAATCTGCCCCAACCCAAACGGGTAGCTGCCAATCAACCCAGGATCAGCCACCGGCGCCGGTTGGCCCAAGGGGAAGGCGGTGCTGGCCGGACCCAGCAACGTGTTCTGCCCACCAATCAAACCGTTACTGCGCAGGTCGCCGGTCAAGTTCAGCGTCGGACGCAAAGCGTTCTTGGTTCCCGTCAACGCAATCTGAGAGTTGTCAATTTGAATCCGGCTCTGCGCCAGATCCGGCCGGTTATCAATGGCCCGCGACATCAGGTCCTGCACCGGTTCAATGGCTTCCACTTCCGGAATGCGAATCGGATCGGTAGGCACCACCCGCGCCTCCAGCACCGGCGACCCGGCCAAACCATTCCGGCTCAACGCGCTTTTTAAAATTGATTCCTGCTGCAGCACCGCGGACTGCGCCGCCACCAGCGCCTGTTGGGCCGTCGCCAACTGCGCTTCCGCGCGAACAATTTCAATCGGCGCCAGCGTCCCAATGTCCACTTGCTTCTTGTTGTCGTCGTACAGCTTCTGCGCCACCGCTACCGCCTGTTGCCGCACGTCCACCGTGGAAATCGACGCCACCAGATTCCAATACAACTGCACTACGTTGGCCACCGTGTTGGTGAGCTGTTGTTGAAAAACGTAATCGGCGGCTTTCAAATTATTCTTTGCGATCCGAATCGTCCGGTTATTCAGCGCAAATCCAAAGCCCTGCAACAGCGGCTGGGTAATCTGCAAATCCAGATTCGACTGGGTAAACGGGTTGATGGCATTGCGAAACGAATTCTGATTCTGCGTAATGTTATTGAACAGCAGACTGGCCGTGCCACCGGTTAAAAACGACTGCGTAATGCCAAAGTTCGCGGTGCGGTTATCGGTGGTCAAGGCCTCGGTACCGGTGGTGACCGTATTGGCCTGTGGCGTGGTGGTATGGCCGAAGTTCAACGTGCCCGTAATGGCCGGATCCAAACTCGCGTTTGGGCCCAGTGGACTCGCCGAGTTCACGCTCGCCAAACCAGTGCTCACGCCCCCCAGCAGCGCGCCCGCGCCATTGGAAATTCCCGGCTGCACGGTGGTGGGTATTCCCTGAATCGCCGCACCGGCTTGGGCACGCAGCAGGTCGGCTCGCGCTAAACCAAATTCATAGCGTTCCAATTCCACGTCCAAGTTGTTCTCAAGCGCCAAGGCAATCGCATCCTGCAAAGACAGGTACAAATTCCCCGCCCGCATCAGTGAATCGATCCGGCTGGAATTGGAAACGTTCACCGGCGCCACCACCTGTGGCCGGTACGGCTGGGTGGCGGGGTTGTACCAATGCGGCCGCTGGCCACTATCGATGCGCGGCAATCGGGGGTCATCGGCATTCTGCGCGGCCGGTGCACTCGCATTCTGCCCACTGCTACTCTGCCCATAAGCGCTGGGGCCCGCCGTCAACATCGCGCACAAAATCGCTACGTAGGATTGAACTGTTCTCATGTCTGATTCGGTCTTCTTACTTGTTCGCTTAAATCTGGCTTCTTAACTAAAATCTGGCTGCCGGTGAAGCTTGGGATAGCCGCTTTGGAATCCCATCGTCAGTCCGTGAATCGTCCGGCGGCATTCCCGGGTAAAGCTCACGAGCATTCGTGTTCCTGGTTGACGTTAACGCCAGCGCATAGGTTTCCGCCACTGCCCGAATGGCAGGGATCACACGGCACACATCACCGTCTTTTTAGTTTCGCACGGATGCTTTCGTGCTATTTCCACCAGATGCTTCGCTGCGAGATGCATCCGCGGCGTGTGGCTGCGCCCGCTTCCATCCTGCTGCTATATTTAGTTTCGACTTCATCTTTCAACAACCAGAACTTCCAACCGCCAGATCTTTTAGAATATGCCTGAAACCGCCCCCTCATCCTCCGTCATCCAAGTCTTCCGCGAAACCGGAGCCTACTTGGCGGGCCACTTCCGCCTGACCAGCGGACTCCATTCTTCCGAATACTTGCAATGTGCCCGCGTGCTGCAACACCCGGCGATTGCCGAAAGCTTCGGCCAGCAACTGGCCGGGCAACTCCCTGCCTGCACTGTCGTGGTCGCGCCAGCTATGGGAGGCCTGATTATTGGCCATGAAGTCGCGCGAGCGGCTGGCCGGATGGCCGATACAAAAACGCCCGTCCGCTTCATCTTCACCGAGCGCGATACGGCGAATAGCAACAAGATGACCCTCCGCCGAGGCTTCGGCATCGAGCCCGGCGAAACGGCTCTGGTGATTGAGGACGTGATCACCACCGGTGGCAGCACGCGCGAAGTCATCGAACTTCTGCAATCGCTGGGCGCCAAAGTCGCCGGCGCCGGCTCGGTGATCGACCGCAGCGGTGGCCGCGCCGACGTCGGGGTTCCCCGCGTAGCCCTGGCCACGCTGAACGCCATCACCTATGAACCTGACGACTGTCCGCTGTGCCAGCAAGGCGTGCCGGTGCTGAAACCCGGCTCGCGGCCCGCAGAACAGACCTAAGTCTGTGGTGATGCCATCGAACCGTACCCGCCGCATCCGCCTGCTGCTCAGCTACGACGGCACCGAATATCATGGCTGGCAAATTCAGCCCAATTTGCCTACCATTCAGGGCGAAATCGAAACTGCGCTGGCCCAGATTGAAGGGGAAAGGATTCAGCTTCACGGCTCCGGCCGCACCGACGCCGGAGTGCACGCTGTGGGACAAGTGGCTGCCTTTGACTTGCGCAATCCTATCCCCGCCGGCAACCTGCGCCGCGCCCTGAATCGCCTTCTGCCCCGCGACATTCGCGTGCTGGAAGTGACCGAAGCGCAGACCGATTTCCATCCGCGGTTTAACGCCAAGCGAAAAACCTATGAATATCGCATGCTGCGCGCGGAGGTCTGCCCGCCTTTCCTGCGCCGCTATGTACATCACCATCCTTATCCTTTGAACGAAGAAGCTATGATCGCGTTTGCGCCGTTACTGGATGGCGAGCACGACTTCTCCATCTTCGCTGCGGCTGATGAGAAAGACGAACTCGGTCACTCAAAGGTTCGGACAATCTTTTCTTCGCGGGTTTATAGACAAGGTTCTAGCGAGGACGACCTGCTGATCTACCGCGTCACCGGCTCCGGTTTCCTGAAGCACATGGTGCGCAATATTGTCGGCGTGCTACTCGAAGCTGGCAAAGGAAATTTGACGCAAGCGGATTTTCTGCGGAGATTAGATCCCTATTGCCAAATTCCCTGCGGCCCAGCGGCCCCGGCGCGCGGATTGTTCCTGATCAACGTCGAATACGAGTAGGCGAATGCTTCCGCGCATCGGCTGAGGAATCCGACCCGGCAGCGTGCGAACTGGGCTCGGTATTGGGAAGAATGAGGGTTAGTAGCACCCAGCCGGCAGAGCGCTACTTCGCCAATGTCGCCGTAACCGGATTGGGGTTGACCGGAGCCGCTCGCGGGACGACGGTGAAGTCCGGCAGGGCAATTTTGTGCAGGGTTCCGCTGACATTCATATCAATGAATGCTTGATTCAGCTCGATCACGCTGGCGGGAGGCAAATCCAGGGAATGCTCTTCCAGCTGATAGGTGGTGCCACGCGGATAGTCAACGTAGGGCGTGGTGGTTTGTTCGATGTGCGTGCCCAAAACGTGCGCCACCGGATGCGCCCCCACAAAATCCGCCAACCGTTGTGCGCTGGCAGTGAAAGCAGCTAGATCCGCCGCACCTACCGACAACCTGCCGGGATACAGACTGTCGCCGGTGAGCAGGTTTCCGGTCCGCCGGTCGTAGAGTGTGATACTGGCGTCGTTGTGGCCGGGAATCGGAATGATGTCGACGACGCGCCCGCCCAAATCGATCTGGCCGATATCAGCAGGCCAGTTGGTGATCGCCGCCGCTTTTTGAATCTCGGCAGGACTAGCCGCAATGAACTGAGTATCCGGCCGTGAAGTGAATTGCGCGTCACCGGCAATGTGATCGCCATGTGCGTGCGAGTGGATCACAATCAGCGGAACTGGTGTCCGCTGGTTGCGCATGGCCCATTTGGCCATCAGCTCGGTGACAATCGGTGCGGTTTGCACATTACCGGCCCCGGTGTCTTCCAGCAGGGCTTTTTCTTTGCCGAAGATCAGATAAAGAAACGGTTTTTCAAAATGCGTGCAGCCGGATTCGCGGAGAATGTAGAAGTCCGGATTGTATTCGTGCACCTGCCAGTCGGGAACAGAGACGCAGTTGGGTCCGCCGGTCATCCATTTGCCGGGCAGAACCCCGGCTTCCAAGCCCATGTTGTTACCAGCTTGAATGGAAGGCGACATGGTAACACCAGGAACGCGCACGACGATTGAAGTTTCCGGCATCAGGACGGTTTCGTTATTCTTCATTTTCAGAAACGCCTGATTCAGTTCCAATACATTAGCTCGGGTGAGTTCCAAAGTGTGTTCCTCAGGCTGAGGAGCCGCACGGGGATAGTCCACATAAGGCACCTGGGACTGTTCAATATGTGTGCCCAGCACGTGCGCGATAGGACGGTCCTTTACAAAATCGACCAGGCGTTGCGCACTGGCGGCATAAGTGGGAACTTCCTTCAGCGGAACGTAAAGGCGGCCGGGATAAAGGCTATCGCCGGTCATCAAATTTCCAGTCAGTCGATCATAAAGCGCGATGCTCGCTACGTCGTGACCGGGAATCGGAAGTACATCGACGATGCGGCCGCCTAAATCGATGGTTCCCTTATCGGCAGGCCAAGTGGTAATACCCGCAGCTTTTTGAATCTCCGCAGGTTTCGCGAAGATCATTTGGACGTTAGGCATGCCCTGGAACCCGGCATCGCCTGCGGTGTGATCACCATGGCTATGCGAGTGAATCACCACCAACGAAACCGGCGCGTGATTTTTCTTCTTGGCCCATTTGGCCATCAGATCCATCACAACAGCCGCGGTCTTGACGTCGCCGGAGCCAGTATCTTCCAGCAGGGCTTTTTGCTCGCCGAATATAAGGTACAAAAATGGCTTTTCGGAATCGATACAACCACTTTCGCGCAGAATGTAGAAGTCGTCATTGTAGGGGTGAATTTCCCAATCGGGAGTGGTCAGGCAATTCGAAGTGCTGGTCTTCCAAAAAGAAGGAAGAGTTCCTACCTGCAGAACCTCGGGCGGCCCCACAACTGCCTTGCTGGCCAGAAAGCGCCAGACGGTTCCTTCATTCCCGTTGGAGAGCCAAACGTAGCCGTGGCCGATGCGCATGGCGTCTCCGCCTGGGCCAACAAATTGGGCCATGACTTTATTGGTGGCAGGATCGATGCGTGTGATGGGTATGGTTTTCTGCGTGACCCACAGCGAGCCTTCCCCCGTGGCGATATCGCCACCGGGTCCGGGAGCGCCGGTTTCGATGGTGGCGACTACTTTCATCGTCAGGGGATCTATCTTGCTGACAGTTCCCTTCCCCTGATTCAGAGTCCACACGAAACCTTCGCCGGCGGCCATGAACCGGGGGTTGGCGTCCACCGGAATTTCGGCAATCACCTTGTTGCTGGTGGGTTCGATCACACTCACCACGCTTTTCTCGGTGCTGGAGACCCACACGCGGTTGTAGCCATAGACCGCGGTATAGGAACCCGGGGGCACAGCAATGGACGCAATCACTTTATTCGTCTCGGGATCGATGCGCGAAACCACGCCGGGCTTGGCGACATCGCTTTCACTGGGCATCCAAGCCGACCCTGCTCCAAACGCAATGCCGCCTTCCGAGTTGGCAGGACCCACAGCGACCTTTCCCACAATTTTGTTCGTGATCAGATCGATGCGATAGATCATTTTGTCGCCGCAACTAGGGGCCCAAAGCGTTCCCGCCGCCACCGCGAAACCCGAACACGGTTTGGGAATGGGGACGGTGGCCGTAACTTTATCGGAACCCGCGTCCATACGGAAAATAGTGTCGGTACCCCTGCTGTTGGTCCAGGCGGAATCTTCCGTTATGGCCTGCCAATCCGGTCCGCCCTTAATTCCGTTGGCTTCGATTTTGTAGACCGCATCCGGCGTCAGAGAAGACATCGGCGCCTGCACGCCGGGAACTCCGGGTTTTTGGGGATTTGGAGTTCGTGCGGGCTGCTGCCCAAAAGCGCAACAGCCCACAGCAAGCCACCCGGCGATCAGGTACCGAAGGTGGCAAGATTTTTGCTTAAGCAAGGATGTCATGCACCACCTCGCCAGCTGTATCGGTAAGCCGGAATTCGCGGCCACTGTAGGGATAGGTAAGCTTCAAGTGATCGATGCCCAGCAAATACAAAATGGTGGCATGCAGATCGTGTACATGCATCGGTTTCTCAACCGCCTTATAGCCGAAATCGTCGGTTGCGCCGTGCGTAATGCCCCCTTTTATGCCGCCGCCGGCCATCCACAAACTGAATCCATAGTGATTGTGGTCGCGTCCGTTCACCACGCCGCCGCCCACTGCTTCATTGGCGGTTTGAATAGCCGGCGTGCGGCCAAATTCCGTGCCGCCAATCACCAGAGTGTCGTCCAACATGCCGCGCTGTTTCAGGTCCTTCACCACGGCCGCAAAGGGCTGGTCGGAGTCTTTCGCCAGTTTGCGATACGACAAAATATCCGCGTGCGCGTCCCAGGGATCACCCTTACTGTAGTAGACCTGTACCATGCGCACGCCTTTTTCGGCTAAACGCACGGCCATCAGGCAACCGAGCGCCGTGCTACCCGGGCCGTACATATCCAGAATGGCTTTACTTTCCTTACTGACGTCGAAGACTTCCGGCGCTTCGGTTTGCATGGCGAAGGCGGTCTCCATGGTTTTGATGGAGGCTTCCAGTTGCGAATCTTTCTCGCCGGCTTTTTCCAGATTCATTTCGTTCAGCTTGCGGAGAAATTTCAAGTCGCGCTTCTGTACCACTGCTTCCACATCCGCGTTGGTGACGTTGGGAATGACCTTGGCGGCCTGGAAAGGTTCGCCCTCAATCCATTCGTTCTTGACGTAAGTCCCCTGGTAGATTGCCGGCAGAAAAGCCGAACTCCACAGAGGACTGCCGATGGTGATGGGCTGCGACGGGCACAAAACCACATAGCCGGGCAGATTGGCATTTTCACTACCCAGGCCATAGGTGATCCACGAACCCATGGACGGCCGGCCGATGACGTTGCTGCCGGTGTTCATCATCGTGATACTGGGTTCGTGATTGGGGATATCGGCGTACATGGAGCGAACGACGCAGATATCTTCGGAGATGCCGCCGACGTTTTGCCACAGTTCGCTGACTTCGGTGTCGGCTTTGCCGTAGCGGGCGAATTTGAAGGGCGACTTCATCAGGTTGCCGGTCTTCCGCTGGGTGAGAATTGCCCCGCCGGGAAGGGGCTGGCCGTCGTATTTTTCCAGCATCGGCTTGGGGTCGAAGGTATCCACATGCGACATGCCACCGTTCGAAAACAGAAAGATGACCCGTTTTGCCTTAGGTTTGAAGTGCAACTGCTTCAAAACGCCAGGCGTGCCAGTGGCTGGCGAGGCCGCCTGCATTGAATTGCTGATCATGTTCGCGAAAGCGACCATGCCGAAGCCCCCGCCCACCTGGGCAAGGGCTTCGCGGCGTGTAAAGGGACGCGGTTTGAGATTGCAAGACATGTTTTTCTAAGTCCTCCTAATTCAAGAACAGGAATTCGTTGGAGCTGAGAACTGCCCAGCACAGCGCCTGCAGCGGTGTTTCCGTTTTCTTGGCTTTGATTTTTGGCGCTGCTTCCGCCGGGGCGTCCATAGCGCCGGGCGGGGTCTCCGGCTTCGCGGCGAACGCAACCGGTTGCATCACCGTCGCGGCAGTGGTGGCCGATGGCTCAATGTTTTCGTGAAGCAGGGCAACCGAGGCACTGAGTTCCTCGGTTGTTGGATCGCGTTGATAGACGATCTGAAAGACCTTGCGGACTTGCGCGTCGTCGTTTGTTGGAGAAGCGGTTTCCGATTTCACACGCTCCGCCAAGGCTTCTGCTTGCTTGTGGACGAATTCGTTGTTCAGGAAGAACAAACGTTGCAGGGCCACGTTGGTGGTGTAGCGGCGTTCGGCCGAAAGCGTGGGGAGGGGATAGTCGAACAGAGTTTGAAACTCGTTCGGAAAGACGCGACTGACAGCGCCGTAGATGCCGCGACGGGTCATCTTCGCGTCCAGTTCCTCGCTGGCACCGCCGATTTTGCTGGCATCCAATTTAGCGGAAGCGGTGAGCAGGCCGTCCCAGATTCCTTCAGCCTCCAGCCGGCGGCGATTGGCCCGCCAATAATAGCGGTTGTCACCATCTTTAGCAAGGTTAGGTGCCACCGTAGCTGAACTGAGCTGGAAGGTCTTCGACATCACAATTTCTTTGATCAATTTCTTGGACGACATGCCTTCGTCGATAAACTTCGTCGTCAGATATTCGAGCAAAGCCGGGTTGGTGGGGCGGTCTCCAGCAAAACCGAAGTTATTGGGCGTGTCGACGATGCCGGTTCCCATAGCCCATTTCCAGATGCGATTCACGAACACGCGCTGCGCAATGGGTTGCTTCACGACATCTTCTGCGAATTCCAAACGGCCGCTGCCTTGCGCGTAGGGCTTCTGATCGGTACTAAGAATTTGCAGAAACGCACGCGGTGCGTCATCGCCGAACGCGTAAGGATTGCCGCGGAGGAAGATTTTGAGATCCGACGGCTGCTTGTTGTCCGCCAAGCCGGCGGCGATGGGGTACTCCGGCGGCATGGCTTTCTTAGAGGCTTCGATGTCGGCCTTGCTGCGGTCTATATAAGACGCCATATCGGGGCTCAGGCGGCGCTGCAGGGCCCAATCGGTGAACTTGAATAGACCTGGGCGCTTTTCGTCTTCCGCATTCTCGTTGATGGGACTGTCGGAGAGATCCTTTTCAAACATGTCGCGCCACAAATAGCTGGCTTCGCGATCCATGCCCTTCAGGTCGATTTGATGTTGAATCAGTTTACGCTTGATGCCGTTGGGCAGAGGATCGAACTGTTCGTTGGGATCCTTCATCTTGGCCAACTGCTCTTCGTTTTCGATCTTCAGTTTGGCGTGTTCTTTGTCGACTTCGACGGCTTTGTCAAAGAATTTTTTGGCGAGGGTTTTGGCCTGATCGGCGTCACCGCCGCTGGCCACCATCTGTTGCCAGGGAACCAGGAAGCTATAGTTGGCGGGCTTTTTCTTCAGGAACTTGGTCCAGCGATCAAGCAGTTCCGGATCCAGCTTGTACTTCTCTGCGATGCCAGCAACCGTGGCATGTTTTTCGGATCCCACGCGCCAAGCACCCACCATGTAGTCCTCGGTTTGGGAAAACAACACCTGCGCCTGCAATTCGGATAGCTTCTCCTGGAATTCTTTGAACTTCTTTTCTTTTTCTTCCAGCTCTTTCTTTTTTGCGTCGTAAGCTTCCATTTCAGCCTTGGGCACCAGCGGATAAGCGTGGTAGCTGGTACTGGCGAACATGCCGGCCATGCGGTAGTAGTCTTTTTGCGGGATGGGATCGTACTTGTGATCGTGGCAGCGGGCGCAACCAACGGTCAGTCCCAGCAGAGCTTTTGAAGTGGCGTCCACTTTGTCGTGCCATTCGTCGGCACGTTCCTGCGCGGGTGGGCTATCGTTCATCTGCCACATGCCGAGGCCGTTCAGGCCCAGGCCGGGGATCATTTTGTCACGGACTTTTTCGTCCATTTGATCGCCAGCCAGCTGGGCTTTGACGAAAACGTCGTAGGGCATGTCGTTGTTGAAGGAATTGATTACCCAATCGCGATAGGTGTAGGCGAATTTGTATTTCTCCTTGTGCATGTCCTTTTGCGCGATGCGGTAATCGTCTTCGGCGTAGCGCACGACGTCCAGCCAGTGACGGGCCCACATTTCACCGAAGTGCTGAGACGCTAGCAGCTTGTCGACGGCTTTTTCGTATGCATTGGGGGATTTATCGGCTTCAAAAGCCTTCACTTCTTCATAAGTAGGCGGCAGGCCAGTTAGGACGTAATTGACCCGACGCAACAACGTCCGGCGATCGGCCACCGCCGTCGGCTTCATGCCTTCGTTTTCGAGCTTGGCAAGCACAAACCTGTCAACGTTCGTCGCGGGCCAGGCGGCGTCCTTCACTTTGGGCGTTTCCGGCTTGGCCAAAGGTTGGAAGGACCAGAACTTCTTCTGCTCCGGGCGGATCACGTAGCCCTTCGCGTCCGCTACTTTAATTTCCGCGGGCCAGACCGCGCCGTCCTTCACCCAGTTGGCGATGTCGTCCACTTGCGCCGTGGTCAAGTGCCCGTTCTTCGGCATCTTGATTTCTGTGGTTTGGCGGATGGCCGTCACCAGCATGCTTTTTTCGGGAGCGCCGGGCACCACGGCTGGACCGGACTTGCCTCCTTTCAAAAGACCGTCCAGCGAATCCAGCCGCAATCCGCCCATCTGGGAATTGGTGTGACAGGCAAAACAATTCTGTGCCAGCACGGGCCGGATGCGGTTCTCGAAGAAGTCTCTCTGTTCTTGTGTAGGCGTCTGTCCGTAAAGCGAAATCGATAGTAATGGGATCCCAAGCAGAAGATGTTTCATATTCCTCTCTCTTTCTTGTGTCTCCACCGCAACAGAGCGGGGAGCGGAACAGACTTGGTTCCGCTTGGGTTATGGCCGTTTCTAAAATTCGTAACGCAAGCCGAACTGCATGACGCGTGGACTAGCGGCTTGCGTATATTCACCGAACGTCGACGGACTGGACGCATCCACCGAAGGGTTGGAGAAGTTGGCATGATTGAAGGCGTTGAAGGCCTCACCCCGCAGCTGGATTCGTTGTCCTTCAAACGGAAGCCGGAAAGACTTGGCCACCGAGAGATCGAAGTTGATGGAGCCAGCCAAGCGGGTTGCCGCACGGGCACCCACCGAACCGGCATACATCGGCAGCCAGTTGGCCGCCGCAGCGGAGGGACTGGAGAAGATTCCGGGGTTGCCTTTGCTGTCAATCCCGTTGCTGGAATCAAACGATGGATTGATGGGATACGCAATGGCGCCAAACGAAAAGTTAGTGGGCCAGACGCCGCCATAGAAAATGGAGGTTGGCAGTCCAGAATGGTAGCGGGCGATGGTGGAAATCTGCCAGCCACCCACCAGTTCGTCCATCAACCAGCCGCTGTTCTTCAGCATCATCTTGCCTTTGCCAAACGGCAACTCATAGAGGAAGTTGGCGTTGATGTTATGGCGGGCATCGAAGTCCGACGAGCCGCGGAAGGCCTTGTTGTCATATGGATTCAGCATGAGACCGCCATAGGCGCCGCGTCCGGACTCCGCTCCGCCGCCCCGATCGATGGAATGCGAAAGCGTGTAGTTGAAATCAAACGCGAAACCCTTGGTTAAAGCATGGCGTAGCGTAACCGTCCCGCTGTTGAACATGGAAGCGCCGTTGTTGGTCCAGGCGTTCAGGCTGCTTTGCTGAGGGGCGTAAAACGTCCAGCAACCCGTGGAGCTGATACAGTTGGGGAACGATTTGCCGTTGACGCTTTTCAGGCGATCAGCTTGATTGAGTGCGTCAGTGTCACTCATACCGTTGCTCATCAGCAGGTAAAGATAGTTGGCGGAGGTGGTGCCGGGAAAATACAGGTTCTTGATCCCGCTGAAATATTTTTCCGCAAAGGCGTTGGTGGGAACCAACCCGGGGTTGGCCGCAACCTGCTTAGAGACGCTGGCGGTGGCGCCAATATTGTTTCCCGAGAGCTGCAGGTAGGTGTTGCGCATGGACTTTTCGAGATCCGCCAGGGTGGTCCCGCTGGCAGGATCCTTGAAGTTCCAATTCACGCCGCCGATGTCACTTTGAATCAGTAGTGAATGCGCGAAGCGGCCCTGGTAGCCGACCTCAAGAGTCATTCCGCCTTTGAGTGGGCGCGCGGTGGAAGCGTTCAACACATAGGCATACGGTGTTTTGAGATTGGAATTGATTCCCACATAAGTGCAGCACACCGCCGCCACGTTGGGCGGAGTGAAGGGGAAGGTGTGAGTGGAAGCCGCCGGAAGTGACGGAAAGGCGCCGTTATACCGATTCGCGGTCGTGAAGTTGAAGGAGCCCAGAATGTCGTTCTCCGTCAAACCAAAGGAGTTGGCCGTGTCATACTGCACGGCCATGTCGGAACCAAAACGGTCGTAAGCAAGTGAGCCGCCTACGCGGAGCACACCGCCTTTACCCAGAATCTTACCGGCCAGGCTAGCGTCGTCTTTAGGGCTGTACGCCAGAGCCAACCGCGGAGCAAAATTCTTGTTGTTACGAGCAAACCAGCTGTCCTTGCCGTTGGAGGGCCCGTTGAAATCGTAGGAGACAACCGGGGTTGACTGGAAGGACGGAATGCCGGCATTGGCGCCAGCAACCCGCGCCGCCCAGTAATCCTGCAGACCCAAGGTTGGTGCCACCTGAAGACCGTTGGTCTCCCAAGGCGGGCTGTTGTTTTCATAGCGCAGACCAACGGTGACCGTCAGGCCGGGCCGGACGCGCCAGCTGTCCGATACGTAAAAGCCGTATTCATTACTGGCGAAATTGCGGACGGCGGGCGCTCCGATGGACAGAGCCTTGCCGTCATGTCCGTAGATGTAGTTGATGGAACCGCTGGAAATAAGCCCCAGCAAGTCGCCACCGGCACCGACCACGGCTTGACTGTTTTGCATCGTAGAATTGCCACCAGCACCGGCCAAATAGGATTGCACCGATGCCAGCCAGTCTGTCCCCAAGCCCGTGAGATTGCCGCGGCCAAATGAATAGCTGGGCCAGGAGTTCGTGAAATTGCTATAGCCGTTGCGGACAAACCGGATATTCGTTCCTGCAGTGATGGTGTGCGCACCTTTGGTCCACGTCAGATCGTCGTTCCAGTTATAAGTTGGCGCGATGCGCACGTAGCCGCGCGTAGTGTAGCCTTGCAGGGGATCAATACTATCGATACTGAATGCGGTCCCCGTGGGGCCGGTTTGATTAAGGCCAATGCGAGTCAATCCAAATGACGCGACATTCACCAGTGAAGGCGTGATCACGCCGGTATACAGAACCGAAATTCCGCGGCTGTTATTAAGCTGAGTATTGTTGATGGGCTGGCCGGGATAGGATTGGGGATTCAGCGTTTCACTATTTCCAGCCAGGCTGCCGCGAACCGAAAGCGTATGACGCCCCGCCGGATCGATGTGGAAATCCATCTTGCCGACGTAAGCATTGTAGGTGAGATTTTGCGGAGCATTGAAACGGAAGCCCGAGAAATTCAAGCCGGAGTCATAGCCGGTGGAGGCGTCATTGCCCTGCTGGAATTGATTCAGGTAGGTGAGCATGGCCGGGCTGACGCCGATGTGAAGGGGATCGATCGCCTTTAGGTCCGCCGGGCTCAGCGTGGTGATCTGTCCGTTGGTGTTGGCGAATAGCAGAGAGCCCTGGCGCATGCTGGCCGTGGGCACGTGAGCCAATTGCGTATTGGCACTGCGATCCAGGCGGCGTTCGTAGTTGAAGAAGAAGAACGCGCGGTCCTTCTTAATGGGGCCGCCAGTTGAGAATCCAAACTGGTTGCGGTTCAGCGGCTGACGGGCTACGCCCGAACGATTATTGAACCAGTCATTTGCGGAGAAGAACGTGTTGCGGTTGAACTCGTAGGCCGACCCGTGAAGCCGGTTGGTGCCACTCTTCGTAATCAGCGTTACTTGACCGCCCGAGCTGCGGCCCTGTTCGGCTCCCTCACCGCCGACGGTGACGCGAAACTCCTGCACCGAATCCAGTGGCACGGGTAGGGCCGCATTAAAGCCGGCCTTGCGATCGATGCCATTTCCATTCAAGCCGGGCAATGCCGTTTTGGTGCTGGTGCCCAGGCCACCCAGGCCGGAGTTCTGATTGTCGTTGGCATCCACGCCGTCAAGCGTAACGTTGTTCTGATCGCGCCGGGAACCCAGCACCTCGCCGGTCTGCGTCACGCCCGGTTGCAGACTGAGAAGCTCCACAACGTTGCGTGTCTGCAGCGGAAGTTGGCGGACTTGCGTTTGCGTAAAGGCATTACCAATGGCGGCGTCCACGGTGTTGAGGGTTGCCACCTCGGCCTCGACGTTCACACTTTGATTGACCGAGGCAACCTCTAGCGCGATATTTAAAGTGGCTGGCGTATTCACCGCTAAGCGGACGTTTTGTTGCGTGGCGACCGAAAAGCCGGGCTTTTCAATGGAAATCCTATAGGTGCCGGGCGGAACCTGAACGAACTGGTAGCTGCCGGTCCCATCGGAGACGACGCTCCGCGAGAATCCGGTTTCCGAACTCTGCAGGGTCACGCTGGCGGAATCGATGGAGGCACCCTGAGGGTCGCTGACTACGCCCCGCAGGGATGAGGTTGCTTGGCCCCAAGCCGCAATGGCACTGACTAAAACAGCCAGAGTGACGAATAAGGTTGATCGGATCGTTTGCGCAAGAAGCGAACGACGAAGATTCGAGCACGAATAATTAGACATAAGCACAAGACTCCTGATCTGAAGTTTTGAATTTTCAAAGTCTTGGGCGAGCAGAGCCCGTTACGTGAGACAAGCGTGGTTGCGCCTGAGGTGTAAGGCTTCCAGGATTAAAGGGATGAAGAATGACTGCAGCGCAGGCACACGACCAACCTTCCATGCCGGAAGCTCGTCGCGCTGACTGAGCGCATATTGCGACCGCTGGGCCGCCAGAGAAACTACAGGGGAGAAAAACAGCTACAACAGAGTGTTTCTAGGATCATAGCACGGCCACCAACGCAAATCAACATTTTTTTTGGGATTGCTGGCTGGCGCGGGTACTGGGTGGAATCCCTCTTGGACACTACCGGCCAGCGCGAGCGGCAGCATTTCCTGTATACTTTGATTCGGTTGGCGCTATGTTCGCGCATCTTACGGCACTGTTTTGCCTCTTCGCTGTTACCCTGTCCGCGGCTCGGCCGGGCGTAACCAAACCGGATCAAGCCCAACTGGACGTGTATATAAAAGGGGATGCGGGCGGTTTGTCGGCAACGATGGCACCGGCGGCCTTCATGGCGATGAAGGGGGAATTGGATTCACTCTTGCAACCGGCGAGCGTTCACGTAGTGATACACGGCGGTGAGTCAACCACCTCGACTGAATACACCGGTTACCTAAGGCAGGTGGTGGTTCAAGTGGATTTCCGTGGCACCTGTCAACCGGCGGCAGCGGACCAGCGCGAACCATTGATTCGGACCGCGATACCATTGGCGTCCACCGATGTGGCGAATGGCCAGGTGCTGCCTTTTAGTTGGGTGGACTGCTCAGCGGTCAATCGATTCGTGGGGCCCTGGCTCGCAAAACTCAGTGATTCCGGCCGGGCACCCGCCTACGGACGAGCGTTGGCCCGCTTACTGGCGCATGAGTTCTACCACGTGCTGACCCACAGTGAGTCGCATCAAGAAACTGGAGTTGCCAAGCCGCGGTTTTCCGCCGAGGAACTCTTGGCGAATCACTTCGTGTTTGACGCAGCAGCTATCTCGAAGCTGCTGCCGCAGCAGGCTCCTTTGGAATCTTTCGAGTTGGATAACATTCTTGTTGGCGGCCGCTAGATTTCTCATCCGGCCCGTCGAATTCCGCTGGCCCCGATGTTCACATTTTGGATGTTCACATTTTGGATGATCTCAGTTGGGATGATCTCATTCTGCGAAGCGGCCTCTAATCGAGTGATCAGGCGTGGGATTTCTTCTTCCCTGCACGGCGAAGGAACAGGAAGATCCAGTGCCACGCATGAGCCTTCGCCGGGGCGCTGAGCCGTCTTTGCCAAGACAATCACTCGCGTGGCTAGGCGCAAAGCTTCATCCGTGTTGTGCGTGACGAAGATCACCGTAGTCCCGGTGTCGCGCCACAGTTCACGAAGCAGCCGTTGCATATCGGGGCGAGTTCCGGGATCCAACGCGCTGAAGGCTTCATCCATAAGGAGAATGCGCGGTTTGGTCATCAGCGATTGCGCAATGGCCACGCGCTGCTGCATGCCTCCGGAAAGTTGATGTGGGTATTTGGCGCCATCGGATTCCTGCAGACCGATGCGCTGGAGATAGCCCAGCGCCTCGGATCGAAACTGGCGGCGGCGCTGGCGGCCGCGCCCAATCAGGCGCGAGAGGAAATTCGCATCATGAACTTCCGCGCCAAAGGTAATGTTGTCCAGAACCGTTTTGTCCGGAAACAAGGAGTATCTTTGCGGTACATAACCGCAGGTGGCGTCCGGGCGAGTGTGCCTGCGCCCTTCTATTCTCACTTCACCAAGCAACGGCTGTTCCGAACCCAGGACCAGGCGTAGCAAGGTAGATTTGCCGCACCCGGTTTGGCCCAGCAGGCAAACGAATTCGCCCTGGCCGATTCGCAGATCGACACCGCGCAAGATGGTGCGAGGGGGTGTGCCGTAGGCGACCTGAACCGAATCGATCTCAATTTGCGTGGGCATCACCCGGCTCCGCCTTCCCGCAGCCCACCTTCTTCAAACCAGGGATGCAACCGCCGATTCAGCAGGCGCATGCTCAGATCGACCAGGAACAGGAGCAACGCCGTCCACAACACGTACGGGATGATCAAATCCATGCCCATGTGGCGGCGCAGAAGCGCGATGCGGTAAGCCAGTCCATCGGTCGAGGCGATCATTTCTCCGGCGAACAGGAATAGCATGACAGCCTTCAAATTCAGCCGGATGCTATTCAACACGCGGGGCCAAATTTGTTTTAGCACAACGCGATACGCGACATCGAAATCGCTCGCGCCAAGGGTAAACGCTTTGACGATTTGTTCGCCGGGAACGCCGCGGGTGAGATTGAACGTATCCAGAATGATGGTGGGCGCGACACCCACCACGATCAGCATGATTTTGGAAAGCTCATCAATGCCGAAAACGATAAACAAAATGGGCAGAAGCGAAAGCGCCACGATTTTATCGAAAAACAAAACAAAGCGCAGAAACAAGGCGCCCACGTAAGGAAACAGGCCCATATGCAAGCCCAGCATCACAGCAGGAAGCAGCAATGCCATGCTGTAGAAGAAGCGCAGACCGGAAGCTTTCGTATCTTTCCACAACATGCTGCGGCTGAGCCGCGTTACCCAGGAGGCGCCTTCGGGCAGAGCTTCGTCGTCCTCAGCTGGCGACAGTACCGCCTTGGTCATGCCGGTGACCATTTGCGCGACGGTAGGAGTGACGCGTTCTTCGGGATTATCGCGGTGCCGTGCCGCGGCCGTGATCAGATACGCGACAAGGCCAGCGGCAAACAGGAACCAGGACAACGTCACCGTCACGCTTTTCCCTGGCTTGGCGTGGATGGAAGTGATACCAGGCGTCACAATTTTCCCTCCGCCGCCATTTTCATGTAGGTGGCTTCAAAGCGAAGACGGACGTGATCGCCTTTGCCTTGCGCCGACCCATCGGGATAGCCGATGGCGATGTCGTCCACCGATTTTGTGTTGGTGCCCAGCAGACCATGGTCAAAACAAAACTGGCGGACCAGCGCCATTTTCTGTTTGATTTCCGCAGAGGTGGTAAAGACCAGGGCCGATTGCGGCGTGTAGAACATCTTGGTGGTACCGAGCTGCTCCTTGTACGATTCGAGCGAGTCTTCCGATCCGGCGCCAATGGCGCGAAGGATCTTGTCGGCTTCCGGTCCGGGCACCGACATCTTCGCTATCAATTCATACCAGGCACCCGCCAGCGCTTTCGCAAACAGCCGCCCGGAGCCGTCAGGGCGATTCAACACTTCCGTTCGCACCACAGTCAGATCCAGAATCTCCCCGGGAACTTGCGAGGAGTTAAACAACGAAGTGATGCCTTTTTGTTTTCGGATTTGCGATACCAGCGGTTTCCAGGTGACGGTTGCGGTGACATTGGTGTCGCTCAAGAATGCCGTCGCGATATCGGAATCCGAGGTGTTGACCAACTTAACCTGCTTGATCTGGTCCTTCAAACCGTTCATGGTCATCGCCCGGTCAAAAAGATATTCGGAAACCGTCTTCTGCACCAACAACAGTCTCTTGCCCGGCAAATCCTTCAACTGCGCGCCGTTGCGGACCAGCAAAGCGTCGTTGCCATTGGAATAGTCACCAACGATGATGGCCGTGGTCGGCACGCCGGAGGCGGCGGGCATATCCAGTGCCTCCATATTGGTCATGGTGCAAGCGTCAATCGTCTTGGAGACGAAGGCGTCCAGAGACGGCGCGTAGTCGAAGCGCTGAACCTTGATCGTGATGCCGTATTTATCGGCCCACTTGCGCATGATGCCGGATTGTTGCAGGTAGTGATAGGGCGTCCAACCCGCATAAACGGACCAGCCCACGGTAAAGCTGGGTTTGGTTTGGGCTGCCGAGGTGCTGGCGGCAGCAAGCAGCATCGCGATGGATGAGAATACAGTTCTTCGCAGCATTTGTCGTTACCGGCTTTCGCAAAACGATTGGCAAACAGGAAGCGGCAGGGCCGTGAGGGCGACGAGGCCGGAGAGGATTGTGCGTTGCAGGTAATCGCTTAGCGTCGCGGCTATGCGATTGCCTTGATTATACACCGGCCTGAGCTTTATCCACCGGCCGGGGCCGCCAGCGACCGCAAATACTTGCGCCATCCGCCAAAATCGGTGATCTCGGTAGCGGTCTCCAGCGCACAAGGCTCGCATATGAACCCTTTCACCCAACTGCCGTCGGCCAGTTCAACACTTCCGATGCCCAGCGGCGGCGGGATCGCGGCAACGAAGCTTCCGAACTGATTTTCCGGCACAGCCCACACTTCTACCTCCATTCCGGGGCCTTCAAATTGTAGATCGCGAAACAATCCCGGCTTCAGAGGTTTGGTGCCCGCTAGCGCATAGAAACGATAATTTGCACTAGTGCGGGTTGTCTTCATCAAGCGCGCTCTGCGAACCGTTAACTGGTGATTGAGCGGCTGGCCAGAAAGATGCGCGCCTACCACCGCGACGGCAATGCAACCTGGAGTTCCCATCGCGCTTGCGGGCAAACTCCGGAAGCGTTCCGCCAACGCAAGCAAGGCCTCGTCGCTGAACGCGGGACCGATCAAACTGACGCCGAACGGGAGTCCATTGTTCCGCCGAAAGCCCGCCGGCACCGCAATAGCCGCCAGATCCAGCAGGTTCACAAAGTTGGTGTAGTAACCAAGCCGGGAATTCAAGCCTACGGGATCGGCCTTCACTTGTGCGTGCGTGTAGGTGGTGGGAGCGGTCGGCAGCAATATGACATCCATACCTTCCCATTGCTGTTCGGTGAGCCTGCGCAACTCGCGCAAGCGATACTGGGCGCGGAAGGTTTCGATCGCGCTGTATTTCGCTGCGCCCGTAATGATGGAGGCAACCACCGGGTCCATTTCGCTGGCATGATCGCGCGCAAAGGTTTCGATGGCAGCCAAGCGCTCGGCTACCCATGGACCGGCATACAGTAACTCCGCCGTGGCGCGGAAAACCGAAAAATCAATCTCGATCTGAACTCCGCCAATGCTTTCCATCTGTTTCACGGCAGCGGAAAACAAAGCGGCGGCTTCGGTGTCACCGAAAAATTCCAACTTCCCTGGCGCAGGCACGCCAAAGCGAAATGGACCGCTGTGAGTTTGCCAAGGCGCAGCGCCCTCGCCCGGCATGGGCACGCGCGAATACGGATCAATGGAATCGAAACCCTTGGCGACTTCAAACACAGCGCAAGCATCCGCTTCAGTTTGGGCAAAGATAGAAACGCAATCGAGCGACCGGCACGCGGGCACCACGCCCGATGTGCTGAGCAGCCCGCGCGTGGGCTTCATGCCAATCAAGTTATTGAATGCCGCGGGTACGCGTCCAGAGCCAGCCGTGTCCGTGCCCAGCGAAAAGCTCACCAGTTTCTTCGCCACCGCCACGGCTGAACCGGAACTGGATCCGCCGGAAATAGAGCGCGGATCAAACACACTGGAACACGCCCCGTAGGGCGAGCGCGTGCCCACCAAGCCAGTGGCAAATTGATCCAGGTTGGTTTTACCAACGCAAATTGCACCGGCAGCAACAAGTTTTTCCACCACGCTGGCGGAAGCAGCTGGCCTGTAGGAGAACGCGGGGCAGCCAGCGGTGGTGGGCAAACCGGCCAGATCGATATTGTCCTTAATCGCAAAGGGAATTCCATAGAGCGGGAGCGCAGCGGGTGGCCGCTGGTCTAACTCCTGCGCCTGTGCAAGCGCGGTTTCGCGTGGGACCAATGAGATCCAAACCGGCCGCTCACCCGCGCGCGCGATTTGTTCGTAGACGAAGGAAATCACCTCGGAGGGTTTCGCCAAGCCTTGGCGATAGGCCGTAAGCAGCGGAATGATTTCCAGGTTCAAGTAAGCACCTCCCGCTGATGCCCGCTGTAACGCATGACGATCAAATGTTGGCCGCCGGTCACCATAGCACCGGGGGTGCAATGGAGCTGTTCGATCACGCCGCCGCGCGGCGCCGCGACCGCAATTTCCATTTTCATCGCTTCCAGAATCACTAGACTGTCACCGGCGCGGACCGTTTGCCCCGTTTCCACGACCACTTTCCAGACATTGGCAGTGACCGGCGAACGCACGGCGCTGCAACCTTCGGGAATGCTGGCGCTGATGGGTGGCGGTTGTGCCTCCTCAGTTTCGATCGTGCGGTCCATGCCCGCTGCAGCCCAACGTTCACGCTCCGCCACAAATGCGGCGTGCTGGTGCTGCTTGAACGCACTCGCACTGCTGGAAATCGATTGCAGAAATTCGTGATAGTCCTTTAGCCCGAAGCTTCGTTCCTCCATGCGCAGCGGGTAGCCGCCGTACGGGAAGTCCTCGCGAATCTCCAGCAGCTCAGCGGCGGAAACCGGGTAGAAATGAATCTGGTCGAAAAAGCGCAACAGCCAGGGTGAACCGGGAGCAAATTCCTTGGTGATGTGGAAGGTATGCCACATCTGCAAGGTGCGGCCAACGAACTGATATCCGCCGGGCCCTTCCATACCGTAGACGCACATGTAGGCGCCGCCAATGCCCACGGCGTTTTCGGGAGTCCAGGTGCGCGCGGGGTTATATTTCGTTGTCACCAACCGGTGCCGTGGATCTAGCGGCGTAGCGACCGGCGCGCCCAGATAAACATCGCCCAATCCCAGCACCAGGTAGTTGGCCGCAAACACAATGCGATGCACATCGTCAATGGAATTGAGGCCATTAATGCGCCGGATAAATTCAATATTGCTGGAACACCAGGGGGCGTCCGGCCGCACCGATTGCATGTATTTTTGAATCGCCAACTGTGTACTAGGGTCATCCCAGGAAAGCGGCAGATGGACCACCCGTGACGGCACGGTGATGGCATCTGAATCCGGGATCGACGCTTCACAGTGTGCGAGCGCATCCAACAAATGCTGCCTCGAAAGACGATGGGCATCGTAATGGATTTGCAGAGATCGCACGCCTGGTGTGACGTCGATAATGCCGGGCAAATCAGACAGCCGCAGTTGCTCCTGCAGCGCCTGCACGCGCAGGCGCAGACTCAGGTCGAGAATATTCTCACCGTATTCGATCAGCAGATGCCGGTCACCATCGGCGCGCCGCGCAACGCTGACTGGCCCGGCGGAAGATCGCGAAAGGACGGGCTCTTCCCGTAGCGGCGCTTCGGGCAAAGCCGGCAACTCCGCAAGTTGGTCGTTACTTACGTCGTTACTTACGTCGTTACCTATATCGATACACCAACTCAACTGCCGGTCCATATTCAGTGCTTGCTCTTCGCTCACTGGGTGAAAACGGACCAGATCACCGGGCCGCAATTGGCCGATTTTCCAAAGCTCAGCGTGAATGATGGTGGCCGGACACACGAAGCCGCCCAGGCTGGGTCCATCGGGACCGAGGATGACGGGCATATCGCCGGTGAAATCCACGGTGCCCACGGCGTAGGCATTGTCGTGAATATTGGAAGGATGCAAACCCGCTTCTCCCCCATCCTTTCGCGCCCACACAGGCTTGGGGCCGATCAAGCGAACGCCTGTGCGATCAGAATTGTAGTGGACCTTCCAATCGGTGGCGAAGAACATTTCGATGTCGCCGGGCGTGAAGAAATCGGGCGCGCCGTGCGGACCATAAAGCGCGCCGATTTGCCAGTGATTGGAATAGCGGGGAATGGCGGCGGCGGAGAGACCGAATAACGTCTGCGATTCTTGCGTGGGATTCACCAAGTGCAAAACATCCCCAGCCCGCAACGCTCTACCGGCATGACCTCCGAACTTGCCCAGAATAAAGGTGCTGCGGCTGGCCAGGTATTCAGGAACATCCACTCCACCGGCGACGGCCAGGTACGCCCGCGTGCCTGAGCTTGGGGCACCCGTCATTTCCAGGACCGATCCGGCGGAAACGAAGATGGCTTGCCAAAGCCCCACGGATGCACCGTCCAGCGTGGCCGCAAAATCCGCACCGGTAACCGCGATGGTTACATCGCAACTGAACCGTAAGCTTGGCCCAGTCACCGCAATCTCCAGCGCCGCCGCAGATTCCGGATTGCCCACCAATCGATTGGCAATGCGGAAAGCCAGGGAGTCCATAGGCCCCGAAGGCGGCACTCCAACGTGCCAGTATCCCAGCCGGCCTGGATAATCCTGAACCGTAGTTTGCGTGCCGGATTCGATCACTTCAATCGTACTGCGCCGGTAATCAAATGCATTGAGAAATGCCGTGGAGATCCCACCAGCACAAAATTGCGGATCGGCCACCAGTTGCCGCAAGTAGGCCAGATTGGTTTCAATGCCAGCGATCTCACATTCACGCAGCGCAACGTCCATTTTGCGCAGCGCATCGGCGCGGTTAGCGCCATGCACAATGATTTTCGCCAGCAGAGGATCGTAGAACGGCGTGATGTCCGTGCCCGGCTCCACCCAGGTTTCAACGCGTGCATTCGTTTCCGGTTGGGGCCACTGCAGATGAGTGATCCTTCCGGAACTTGGTTGAAAGTTCTTGGCTGGATCCTCCGCATAAACGCGCACTTGCAGCGAGGAACCCGCCACTTCCACCGACCCGGGCAAAACCAATTCACGCGCGGCCTGGCGGATCATCCACTCCACTAAATCGATGCCGGTAACCTCTTCGGTCACTCCATGCTCCACCTGTAAGCGCGTGTTCACTTCCAGAAAGTAAAAGGCCTGGGTAGCGCCGTTATAGATATATTCCACCGTACCCGCCGATTGATAACGAACGGCTTTTCCCAAGCGAACCGCGGCGGCTAACAGCTTTTCACGGGTGAGTTTCGGCAACAATGGCGCGGGCGATTCCTCCATCACTTTTTGATGGCGGCGCTGGGCGGAACAATCACGTTCACCCAACGCCAGAACCGCGCCGGCGCCATCGCCAAAGATCTGCACTTCAATATGGCTGGCATTGGTGACAAACTTTTCGATGTACAACCCGGCGTGGCCGAAATTCGCGCGGCTCAATCGGTCCACTGCCGCATAGGACTCGCGCAACTCTTCCGGGGAACGGCACAGCCGCATACCAATCCCGCCACCGCCGGCCGTACTTTTCAGCATGATGGGATAGCCGATTCGCGCAGCTTCCCTCTCCGCCTCTATCACGCCCGGAAGCAATCCCGTTCCCGGCAGCAGAGGAACATCCGATTCGCTGGCGATTTGCCGGGCCGTGTGTTTCAGCCCGAACACCCGCATTTGCATTGGCGTGGGACCGATGAAGACGATTCCCTGCTCCGCACACGCCTGCGCGAAGTCGGCATTTTCACTCAGGAAACCGTAGCCTGGATGGATGGCCTGCGCACCGGTTTTACGGGCCGCCCTCAAAATTGCCGTCGTGGAAAGATAGCTTTGCTGCGCGGGCGGCGGGCCCAGCAAAACCGCTTCGTCAGCCTGCCGCACATGCAGGGAATGACGATCCGCCTCCGAATACACCGCGACCGACGCTACGCCCATCTTGCGCAACGTGCGAATCACACGGCATGCGATGGCCCCGCGATTGGCGATCAGCACTTTGTCAAACATCAGCTAATCGCCGCCATTCCAAATCAACACTTCCACCGGCGTAGGGTTATAAGCATTGCACGGATTATTCAACTGCGGACAATTGCTGATCACCGTCAGCACATCCACTTCTGCGCGCAATTCCACGTATTTGCCGGGCGCGGACACGCCGTCTTCAAACGTCAGCTTGCCCTCCGGCGTCACCGGAACATTCATAAAGAAATTGATGTTGGCCGTAAGATCGCGTTTACCGAATTCCCGGCCGGTGGCGTGGCTCCATACGGTGGCCGCACGAACAAAGCTTTGCCGGCACGCATGCATGAAGCGCTTTTCCATTCCGTAGCGGACCATATTGCTTTCGCAGGAACAGGCGCCGCCCAAGGTGTCGTGACGGCCGCAGGTATCGGCAACGATCGTCAAAAGCACGTCGCCCGCGGTGGACAACAAGCGCGTTCCCGTAGTCAGATAAATGTTGTTCTGTTCGCGAATGGTATCTTGCGCACTGTAGCGGTCCGCATAGTTGCGCGCGTTGTAGAACAGCGTATCTACAGCCTGGTTCCCTTTCAGATCCACAATGCGCAGAATCTGTCCTCGCTTCACTTCGTGGACCCAGGCATCGCCCGCCGGAATAACCTTGCGATAGTTCGCATTAGTGGGATTCAGAGCGCTCACGGTAATTTGCCCGTGACCTATAAGTTGGCCTGTACTCATGCGAAGTATCGCTCCGTCAGCGTGAAGCCACGCATGTTTTCTGGACGCGAAATACGGCAGCAGTCATCGGCCAATACGGGGGCCCCTCTTCGAACCGATAGCCGCACCGGCTTAGGGCTGTATCGCGGGTTGGGATCTAGCGGATGCGGACAGGTGTTCAAGATCGCCAGCACATTCATTTCCGCACGCAACTCCACCGTACTGCGCGGCAGGGAATTGCGTTCGTGGAAACCCATCGCCCCGTTTGGGTCCACATTCACACGGCTGAAAAAATTCACATTCGGCACCAGATCACGAGTTCCCAGCCCCCACTTTTCCAGCTCGATCAAAAAAGAATCAAGCCCGTTCTTATGAAACAGGTTGCGCTGCTCCTGATAGGTGGACTCGCCATACTTCGCCGCCACCAGGCTGGCGCTGGAGCAACCGCCCAGCGGATCATGCCAGCCCACCGAATCGTCCGTGATAGAGCACAAGATTCGCCCCATATCGGAATACAGCACGCATCCCTTGGTGAGCCGGCCAACGTGCTGCGCCTTTAACGTATCCGGCAGATTCAGCCGTTCCACTGGACATTCAAAGTTGTAAAAAAGAACCCCGACATTGGATCCACCTTCAATGTCGGTAAGGCGCAGCGCCGTACCGCGCTTCAAAACGTGAGACCAAGCCGCACCCGGCTCGACGGTCTCCTCCCACAAAATTTGAGATTCAGTCATCGATTGCCCTCCCCGGACAAATTAGACAAATCCGCAGACACAGCACGGGCACCAAAAGCACCCATGGCCGGTACAGCGGCGGGTTGTTAACGAGACAGCGAAGGAGCAGAGGAAGGCGGGCCGCAGCAAACGTCCATGGCAGTCAGGCGCAGAAACACTTGGATCGCGATGTGCGCACGGACAAGACGCGGCGTGTTCGCCATGGACATGGCCGTAGTATGGCAGCGAAGCGCAACCAATGCGAGAAGAAAGTTTTTATCGACCCCATAAAGCTTCGCAACTTGGCATAGAATGAAGCCGAGTGAGCCGCATACCGATGGATCAACCTGGAATAACCGGCTGCGAAAAAGCAATGCTGGGAGCGATGACCCTGGCAGCGCTGCTGATGCAAACCGACACCGCGCCAGTTCAGGGTACCACCGCCAGAGCGAAAGACGTGCCAGTTCCCACAAACAAGCTTCGCCCCAACCGGGAACTCGGCGAAATTTCCTGCTCGGGTGACTATCTGGACTTCAGCGAATTCGGAAAATAAGCGCCCGGTGGCGGCAAGTTAGCTCTTAGGCTTTTCCGGCAACGGCTTGCCCAGGAACTTCAGCAGGTCCGCCATCGTCACTAAACGCCCGTGAATGGGGGCAATCTTGTTCACATCCAGCTTCAAACGCTGAATGTTGTCGTACAGGTTCACGGTCGCTGCTGAAGGCGTACCGGTGGGCGACTGCACCTCACCCGCAGGCGTGTTCCATTCATCCGCTTCCACCAAAATCTTGCCCGAGGGAATGTAGACAATCAGCATTCCTTCATTGTGGTTGTCGTCCTTCATGGCATACAGATCGATTCTCTGCGTGCCGTCACTCAGAACAAAATGGTCTTTTTCCACCCAAGGAGCAAACACGGCGGCTTTGGGTGCCTTGGCAAGCTTATCGGGAGCCAGCGTTGCTTTCGCCTTGAAAGTCTGCTCGTAAAACGCTTTGTTCAACGGTGAAGTCACAATGGTTACGCCCTCGGCAACGTACGTTCGCAGCCCGCCGGAATGATCGAAGTGATGATGCGTATTGATTAAAAACTTCACCGGCTTGTTGATCACCAGCCGTTTCGCTTCCGCCAGCACGGCGCTCGAGCGCTCTTCATTCAAAGGCGCCTCGATGATGGCCATGTAATCCTTAAACTCCACCACCAGACTGTGATGTGTGCCGCCCGTCAAAAACCAGACCCCGTCACTCAACAGCTGCACGTCTACGCGCGGGGATGGCGTCTCGGCGGTACGCACCTCGTTCGGCACCGCCAAGTCGGCCTTTTCGTTCGGCTTTACATCGGTGACGTTCAACTCAAACATCAACCACCCACCCTGCAATTGCGAAATCTTGGCCGGAAACTTGACCCCGTTATAGTCCTTATACGGACCAAACGTCGTCACAATCGGCATATCGCCCAACACCGGATTGGGGAACTTGGTCTCTAACTTGGTGATCAGGTTGTGCTCGTCCACAGTCGCGTCCACCGCATACTTGCCCGCCACTACCGCCGTGATCACGTTGATCTTCTTGCCGCCTTCGGTTCTGGAGTTCAACTTGGCCTCGCAATCCCAATTGATCGCGCAACCATTGCCCTGCTTTGCGGCTTTCACAAATCCTTGCGGCGTCAACCAGATTTGCAGGCGGCGCTCTTCCAGCGTCAACCCAAACTGCGCCACCGGTCCAGCGCCGGTAACGTTCCAGGCATTGGTTCCCACCACTTCCGCGTTCTGTTTCTGCTCACCCATGATCGGCGCGCCACCGCCGCGCACTGGGTTGTTTCCTTGAATCCGGGTCCATTCTTCCTTCGATGACTGCGCCCCATAGTTGATGCTGCGCGTGTAACTGGTCACGTCAAATTTAGGCCAGGCAGCCGAAGGGTTCACGCTTTGGCCCAAATTCGCACTGAAACCAGTACCGGAATATTGAATGGACTGCAAATCCTTTGATCCCAAGGCGGTCTCCATCGCCTGTAAAACGGCCTTCGCGTCCTGCGCCTTGGCTTCGAGTGCACCCAAGCTCGCAGCAAACATAACCCCCGTCGCCAGAGTGGCAATTGGTCTGGCCGCGCTTTTTCTCCCCATGACAAAACTCTCCTGTTATTTCACGCAAGCGCGGAAGGCTTCCCCGGTCACAACCGGCCCGCGCTTCCTTAAAAAGCGCGAAGAACTAGCTTTCCGAAAACCGTTCAGTCAAAACCAGCTTCGTGAGAAATGATACAGTTAGCCCCGAGGGTGAGTCAAGTCGCGAGCCGGCCGTGTGTCGCCAACAGCCGCGCGCTCAACACTTTCGACAAAGAACCCAGACGAGTCAGGTTAGGTTAGGCAGGTCAGGTCAGGTCAGGTCAGGTCAGGTCAGTCAAGCTTGAGCTTAGTCCAGCTGAAGCGCAAATTCCCGGACCAGCTCACCATTGCCCGAATACAGCCGCACCCAGTAGCCGCCTGCCTGCAGAACCGAATGCAGATGCGCTGATAAATATTTTGCTTCTACCTGCAGCTTGCCGGACCAAACTTCGCCGCCGGACGCGTCAACCAGCTGGATCCTTGGTTCACCCAAGTCCCCTAACGTGGTTCGGTCCACCCTGAGCTCGAGTGGTTTGCCAGCGCGGCCACGATTGCGACCCGTCGTTTCTTTAGCCGTCGTTTCTTTAGCGGTAGTTTCTTTAGCCATCGTTTCTTTAGCGGTGGTTTCTTTAGCGGTAGTTCCTTTAGCCATCGTTTCGATGGCCGGCGCCTTGTCGCCGATCGAGACCGGATCCGCTTCGACACCACCCCGTAGGGCCCTCAGTTCAACTACAACCGGCGATACCGACGCCATTTGTAGCTGCCGGGAAGGCAATGCTTGCCAGCCCCATATCCCAGCGAGCAGCAACCCAGCGGCCACTATCCCCATGCCAATCAAGCGGGGATATAGTGGACGGATCGGCAAATCCAGCCAGGGCTGCACTACCGCTCTGGCCTTAACTTTGGAGCCCCGTTTTGATGGACTAGTCTTACTCGGCATTCCGTCCGCAAGCACACCGGACCCCAATGCCGACTTCAGTTGCGCAATATAGGCGTCCAAACCCGCCACTTCCGTCTGGCAGGCCTCGCAGACTAGCAGGTGTTCTTCTAATACAGATAGAGCGGGCTCGGGGACCCTCCGAAAACAATACTCCTCCAGCAACTCCTCCGTGGGATGCACGAAGTCCAGCGACATTACTTCCATCCTGCCCTCTATCCTCCGCCGCCACAATGGCGGCATCGTAGTACCAATTCGAAACGCGTTCCGATGCGGTACGCTTTTCGACTACTGGTTCGTTAGTGGGACAGACTGGCAGAAGTTCTCAAAAAAACCGCTTGTAGGTCCCCGTGAGCCAGTTTTTTCTTACCCAATTCCCCGAAACGGCTCTTAGCACGGGACTTAAGCAAACGAAATTGGGTCGGAGACAGTCCCATTTCGGTACAGATCTGCTCCTGGGTCTGTTCCTGCAGATAGAACCGTGTCAGTATTTCTCTGTCACGCACAGGTAATTCCTCAAGAACCCGCTCGATCAGGGCCGTCCTTTGCCGGAAGATTGCCTCTTCTTCGGGATTTCCCCGGGGATCAGCAACCTTGGTGGTGGTGTCCATGTCCATCTGTTCGCGGCGCGAATGGACCACTCTGTCGATGTGTGCCGCCACTTGCCGCCGGACGATCGTTCGCACAAAACCCATCAGCCGTTCCGGTTCGCGTAACTCTCCCCGCCGGATCGCCTGCACCACCACAACAAAGGTGTCGTGCACTTTGTCGTCCAGTTCCTGGGCACCCAGCTGGCGGCAAAGGTAGAAGCGGATTCCCTTCGAAAACAACTGGTACAGTTCCGACATTCCGTCGGTTTGGCCCGCGCGAATCCGCTCCACCAATTCTACCCAGGCGGCATAATTCTCCTGGCCAATACCAGCCGAAGTGCTCGGCCCTATGGGCGAGTTGGAGGCATCCGGGGAACCCTCAGTAGCACTCTGCATCGAACCCGCAACTTTCAGGTCTGCCCCGCCCTGCAGCCCCGCTTCTAGTCCGTCCGCCAGCCGTCCCAACCCACCGCTGCGGTGCTCCTCGGCCTGGGCCGGGCTGGCGGCGCTTATCAAGGCAAGATTTGCCACCGTATTCGAGCCCATGTCATGGGCTGTTTCCGGCCTGATGAATTCCGATACCATATTCTCCGATCCTCCGATTTCCCCTGCCCCTGCATCGCCCGGTAATCCGGGTTTAGAAACGATTGTCTTGGGTGTCATCGCGCCCCCCCGGTCAATTGATAAGAAGCCCAAATTGCCGGCGCGGACCGCCATGTCCCCTCCTGCGCCAATTCAATTTGTGTCTGCCGCAACGCCTCCGCCGGGGAACTGGTTCTCAGCCGGCGATAGAAGCCGGAAAATATTTCTCCCGAGGTATCCTCAACTGGCCACGCCGTTGCCACAACACCGCTGGCCCCAGCCATCAGCCAGGCACGAGTCAGACCAAGCAGGCCGGCGCCAGCACTCACCTGCCCGGTGGCCGTCGCGCAACCGCTCATCACCACCAGCGAATGTGGAACGCGAAGCATCGCGATTTCTGGCGCAGCCAGAAACTGAGAACCTGGCTTTTCGCCCATACTAAAGGCAACCCTTCCCTGTTCCCGGTCGGCCGGAGGAATGATGGCGTGGGTGGCCAAGTGGATGATCTTAGGACCGCCCCCAAGCAGTTTTAAAAACTGGTCCCGTTCGGCATGGACGCCGGTCAATACCGTCGCTGTTCCATTGTCTTCGCCCCACGCCGACGCGCTGTTCTCAACCTCCCTGCCGCTACCCACCAGCCGTTCCATCTGCTCATTCTGCGGCAAGTCCTCGCCGAATTCTGAACCGGCCGTTGAGGTTTCGCCGAACGCTGATTTCAGGACAGAAGGCCAGAAAGTCGCCCGGAACATCTCTTGCGGTGCCGCATGCCATCGAGGGTCAGCCCGGTTGTAGACCGGATCCCCCACGCCCAGAAACCAGCCCTGAGCAAACACCGCGGTCGCCGGGTTCCCAGCTTTCCCCTGTGCTTGCAGGACCAGCGCCCCGGGGACGATTTGTAAGGAATGTTGTTCGACTAGATACACAATTTTGCCGCCCTGCTGCTCCGTCACCAGTGCCGCGAATGGAACATCAAACAGCGGGCCGTCTAACGACAAAAGCCACGCAGTTTTGCTCTTTTCCTCAAACCCCAGCTGTCCAAACAACCGCTGGTACAATTGCCCTCCGGTCCGAACCGCCTCTGCAAGGCCGCGCTCGGAACCGCTTGACTGAAGCGCCTGACGATAAGACTGCACATCTTTCGCCAAATTCCCCGCCAAGTCCCCCAGACGAAACATGCGTAACGAGGTCCGGGTAACAGCCCAAAGATACGATTCGCCCTTTCCCAAAAAAAAGCTGAGAAATAATTCCGAATCGCTTAACCCATCTTGAAAATGTATAAGTGAAGCCCGGGTGGCAAAAATCTCGTCTTTCTTCGCCGTAAATCCGAATCCTGCCCTGCCTTCCATTTCGGTAATTTCCAAACGGACACGATTGAGGCGCGCCTGCTGTTGTGGGCGAATTCGGGAAAGTCTCTCCATTTCTGCGGCTTGCCCTAATAATTCCCAGTATTTCGGTGGCAATTTTTCGCGCCATACGGGTGCCAGCGCCAAGCTCTGCCGGAGATTTGCAGCACGATTCAGCTCAACTGCCTGGAACGCCCGGGCCGCCAGCTCCGGATTTTTCCTATTCAGTTTGTGCTCTGCCACAAAGTGACCGGCTGCTTCGACGAAGGAATCGAAAATCTGATTCTCCAGGGCGATGTTGGTCGCGGTAAGTGAAGATCGAGCTGCGGGCACCTCCGCACGCCAGGCGGTAGCGGCCTCCAGCGCTGCGGAAAGGTCCTCCAGCGCCCCCTCCGTCTGGCCCAATTCCAGACGAATTCGTCCTCGCTGCGCCAGCAGTACATGGAGTGGCCAAGTGGCGGTGTTGCGTGCCAAGGCCCGATCGGTGAACCGCATCGCCGTTCGCAAATCGCCTTGAGCCAGCTTCAAGGCCCCCAGGCGAGCATAGGAAAGCGGCAGTTCATCGTGAAGCTTTTTTGGCGAGATCGTTCGCAAACGGTACGCCTGCCCAAGGGCTTGTTCAGCGCGATCCCAATGCCGCTGAAACATGCGCTGCTCAGCCAATAGATCCCAGCCAATCGCTTCCACTGAATCCATTCCCTCAGCCCGTGCTGCTTCAATCCCGCCCAGAAAAAAAGGTTCGGCGTCGCCATCCTTTAAGAAGGAATGAAGGCGGCCAATCTGCAGCAACAAGGGCGCGCGGTGGTTGTTGCTCCGGGCTCGATTTAGGGCAGCGATGCCGTCCTGAGCAGCGTGAACCGCCGACGGTAAATCCCATACTTGAAGATAAATACTGGAAAGATTGAACGCGATCACGCCCGCGTCCTCGCTATCGCCGGCCGATTCCGCCAGATCGCGGGTTCGTAAAAAGGTAGCCAGCGCCTGCGCGTAGTGATAGTCAAGAAACTGACAAGCACCTGCACTCATCAGATAACGAACCGCGGACACATCTTGCCGCTGAGCCATTGCGGAGTCATAGCCCTGCAGATAGAGCAGCTCCGCTGCCTGGTTAGCACCGGCCTTGCGAAAAGCCAGCGCACGTTTTCCGATGTTCAGTGGATCCCGATCCCAGAACAAGCTGGAACCAGGCGATTCCGACCGGATGACAAGCGCAGAACGCGAACCCGTCATCCACAGTGAGAGGATCAGGAAAAGGCTACAGATAATTCCAGCCATTTTCCAAACAATCCCTTACGATTATGTCTGGAATCATACCACAATTATTATGAGGCACCAGCTTACGCCGGTGCCCGCATTGCAGAGCCGCCAGGAATTCGCGGCCGCGCCGCTAACTTTAGCGGCATCGATGCTCCGCAACTAGTCGTCCCCAACTAGTCACCCCCCCACTAGTTACCCCAGGGAGAAGTAGGAAAAATCACGATAGGTTCGCCCATTTTGTCGTTACCCCTTTCTGTCCGATTGATCGGTGCCAATCAGTCTCGTTGAAACCTGCCGGAAGTATCCGGCTGATCAAACAGTAAGCAGCAATCGCAGCACCAGCCGGGCCTGAAATGCGTAACCGCCACTGCGCACGGGAGTTGTTCATTGTTCGCGCAGGGCGACAGCGGGATCCACACGGGCTGCTGCCCATACCGGAACGAAACAGGCAACCAAATTGGCAACGAGAATCCCCAATACGGCACAAAGATGGGGCCCAACGATAACGGGGAAATGGCCCATTGCAGCGCTCCCCGCGCCGAATTTGCCCAGCAGCGGAATCCCGCCCACGGCCATCAACAACCCCCATCCTTCGCCGGCCAAGGTAAGCTGCAGCCCAAAACGCAATCCCAAGCGAAGCACCGCTTTATGGTCGGCTCCCAAAGCCTGACGGATCCCGATTTCCTTCCTGCGCCGCCGCATGGCCGCCGCCATCACCGCGTAAATTCCGGCCACCGCGAGCAACAGAATACAGCTGCCCGCGATGAAAGCCACCGCGATTCCCAGGCTCGTAATGAAGAGCGCTCCGCCAGTCACGTGAGTCTCGAGTGAACGGATTTCGCTCACCGGCTGCGCGCGGTCAATCGCACGGACTTGCGCGAGAACCGGGGCGATCGCTCTCTCCGGTGAATCCGCTGTTTCCACGTGCAAGCTCATTCGCGAAACGTAATTTTGCGAAAAAGGGACATATAAAGAAGATTGTGGGGACTCACTTACTTGAAAAAGCTTGCTGGCATGCACCACTCCCACCACCTGCAATGGCTTGCCGTTCACCTTCAAGGTCGCGCCCAATGCCCGCCCTTCGGCAAAAGTTTTCGCCAGCGTTTCGTTCACGATAACGACTGGTAATGCAGTGGAACTATCGGACTCGTTGAAATCGCGGCCAGCCAGCAACGCCATGTGCATGAGGCTGAAATACCCAGGAGTAACGGTGTTGCTCCAAACGGCGCTGTGGGTGCCTTGCAGCTCGATTTGTTTTTGGGCAATCGCGGTGCCCATGGGGATGGTCTGCGCAAGTACAGCGTTCTTCACATTGGGAAGCGTCCGAACTTGCTCCAGTAATTCGCGATAGAACTCGCGGGCCTGCCTTTCATCGACCCGGACCTGCGAGGGATCGAATGCCATCAGCAGAACGTGATCCAACCGGTAGCCCAGCTCCACCTGCCGCGCCGATTGCAATGGGCCCAACATCTGAGCGCCCACAGCGACGGCGGCCGTTGCCAAAGCCACTTGTAGAATCACCAGGCGCGCCCGCCATTTTCCATTGCTCGTTACACGCAAAGCAGACCGATGAACCTGGCCAAAGCGTGAAATCCAAAGTGGCACCAGCCCACAGATCAAGGCAGACAAGAGCGCGGCCGAAATGGTCACCACCATCATTCGTGCGTCCAGCCGGGCATCGATGGCAATCGGTAAGTCGGTAGGAAGCGTCACGGCACGAAGCAATAGCTTGCTGGCGAGCATGGCCACCGGAAGGCCCATCGACGCGCCAAGTGCGCCTACCAGAAGGCTTTCGGTGATCGCCTCGCGCAGAAGCTGCAGTGTTCCTGCCCCCAGCGCGATGCGCAATTGGATCTCTTCTGCGCGGTCTTCGGCTCGCATCAACGAAAGGCCGGCGGCACTGGAACAGGCGGCAATAAACGCAATGGCGGCCAGTAGAAGCAGCGTCGCGGCAAGAGCCGGGATGGAACCGTTGTCGTGCATGCGGGCATTGAATTCGCTGAGCACCAGCGTTTTTGATCCGCGGTTGGTCTCCGGATAGGAGGCTTCCAATTGCGCGGTAATCGCGCTCAATTCAGCTTGCGACGCCGGAACCATCGCCTTACTTCGACCCGCTTTGCTCCGACCATAGACCGACAAAAACCGCACAGCCCGATTCGGCAAAGGGTTGCGGGTAGATGCTTCCGAGCTGGAATAAAGCGCTGCGGCATAGGTCTCGATGGGAATATAAAACCCTTCGTGTAAAAAGCGGCTGAGCCCGAAACCAGGCGGAGCAATCCCCACCACCAGGTACGGCGTCTTGGCGATCTCAATCGATTGCCCCACTAGGTGCGGGTCACCGCCGAAACTGGATCGCCATAACGAATCCGAGAGAACAATAACGCGCGAGGTGCGGTCATCATCATGGAACGTCCGCCCCCGTTGTGCCGAAACGGCCAAGACGTCGAAATAATTTGGCGACACCGCCAGGCCCATCCGAATGCGCGGAACTCCTCCCATAGAACCGTCCATGGAACCGCCAACGGCAGCCAGAATCTGGGTCTGTGCCACCAACCCGGTGACGGTTCGCGCACTACGGGCGATGTCGCGGTAATCCAAAAACGAAGTGTAGCCGCGCGAAGACTGTTTGGAAGTGGTAAAGACCTGCACAATCTCATTTGGCGCGGGTACAGGCAGCGGGCGAAACAGAATGGCATCCGCCACGCTGGTTAGCGCAACCGCCATACCGATTCCTGCGGCCAGCGAACCGGTGATGGACAGCGTGAATGCGAGGTGTTGAAAGGAACGGCGAAGGCAGAAAAGCATCAGCATCGGGCCGAGGGTATGCCGCGACGCCGGGAAAACGCACATGCCCAAATGGGCATCACGTTCAAAGCTGGTGTCTTAGATTTTTGGCTGCACTATTTTTGCCTTCAGCATAAGGTGTGCTTGTTGCCGCCTCAAGTTGCGGCATCGGCTGGGGGTGCAGTGAAAAGTTCAGGAAGCGCTGGCCACAATAATCGGCGTTGATGTGGGTGCGGCGGAACCGGCTTCGGGTTCCAGCGTCACGGCAATGGTGCCTAGCGCGGCCATGTCGATGGGGCCGCTGAGAATATGCAGGCCGCGCCTACCGTCGGATTGGAACAGGCCCGCAGGACGGGGTGTGCCGCCTTTGGGAATCACCCACATCTCGTAGGCTTTGCCCGCCCCAGCCGCAGGAAGGTTGGAGGCGATCAGCAGCACTCCCATTTGCGGATGCAGGAAGACGTAGCCGCGCGGAGGAGCGTTGGTACCTCTGCCGAAACTGGCCGGTTGCGTTTGCGGATCGGACAAAAACTGCAGCGCCTGATTCAAACGGTCACGCTGGCCCTGGGTGTTCATCAGTTGATTGCGCGCGTCCGCCAGTTCATTGGTGCGGGTGCGTTCCTGCAAACCCAACCAAAGCGACAGGATCAGCAAGCCCGCGGCCGAAAGGGCCCACACCCAGCCCCAGCCGGGCTTTTCTACACCAATCGAAGCCAGCACTCGCCGTTTCAGTCGCGACGGCGGCGATTCGATTTCGACCAGATTCAGAATACCCACGTTCAGTGCCGTCGCATCGGCCAAGCCCAGGCGGCAGGTTTCGCAACCGCGGGCGATATGCGCTTCCATCTCGATTTTCTCATCGTCTTCGGCCACTCCGAGCGCATAGAGCTCGTAAATGTCGCTGAGTTCGGCGCACGTCATATGGATATGCGCTCCCTATGGTCGCGCTGTACAAAATTGTAATTCAGCCTCATGCGATGGCTACTCCCGCCAATTCGTCGCGCAGAAGCTTCAACGCGCTACGCGTCCAGGTTTTCACCGTGCCTAGCGGCTGCTTCAAGCGCTCGGCCATTTCGGTCTGCGAAAGGCCCTCATAGTAGGCCAGATCGATCACTTGACGCTGGGTGGGAGTGAGTTTCTGGAAGGCTTCCTGCAAGCGCCGCATGCGGTCGAGGGAGAGCGCATCGGTACCCAGTTGGGCAAACAGCGAGGTATTTTCCAGACGGTCCAAGTCCATTGCGCCCGCCTGCAGCCGTCCGTCCGTGGAGCGCACATGATCGATGGCGCGGTTGCGGGCAACGGTCAAAACCCAGGTGCCGATCGCGCCCTTTTCGGCGTCGAAGGAAGCTGCGCGGCTCCAAATACGCAGGAAGGTTTCCTGCACCAGATCCTCGGCCAGGGACGGATTGCGCACGATGCGATAGATGATGGAATAAACGAGCCGCCCATAGCGGTCATAGACTTCCGAAAGTGCTTTGGGGTCGCGTTCCTGCAGGCGGCGGATGAGCGTAGAATCGCCGGCCGCGCGCATCACCACTTGCAAGGCGGCGAACGCCAGGCTCGCTAGCGACATTTTCAGGAATAAAGTCATTGCGTTCAATCGCCTACACTCTTCTATACGGCGAAACAGCAGTTTTGGATTTCGCCAGCCTGCCCGCGCGAATCGTTATGTAGAATCATCGCAAACACTGACGGCATTCGCAACGCCACGACTTTTATGTGGGACGTATCGGTTCTGCGCCGCACTGTGTATACTGATTCGTCAAGGTGACAATGCGACGCTATTTACTCGCGGCTGTGCTGCTTAGCGCGGCGTTTGTTTGGTTGGGTCTAATGATCGCGGCTGGCCCGATGGACCCACTGACGGTTGACCCGCCGCACTACACTTTGCAGGTGGAGAACCAATTCACGCGCGTGTTTCTGGAACACATGACACCTGGCGACACCATGCAGATGCACCAGCATCCGGCACCGGGTTCCGTCCTCGTGTTCTTCACCGATCGCCATAATCGGCTGACCTATGCCGACGGAACCTCCAAGGAATTCCGCAATCACGCGGGCGATGTGATGTGGGCAGCGGCAACCGCTCACCGGAGCGAAAATCTGGACCCGATCAACTTCGCGGCGCTGCAAATTGAACCGCGCGCAAATTCCACCACGCCGGCACCCGCAGAAGAACTGGATCCCGTGGTGATCGATGCGAAACATTATCGTGTGGAGCTGGAAAATGAATTTGTGCGCGTGCTACGTGTGAAAATCAGCCCACATGAAAAGCTGGCTTTGCACAAACATCCGGACACCAAAGCGGTGATTGTTTATTTGAGGGATGGAACCGTGATGACAACCGATGCGAACGGCAAACCTGCTCCGCGGCACGTGAACGCCCGGCAGGTGCGGTTCTCTGACGCCAGACCCGCGCATCAGGATGAAAATCCCGGCGATACTCCGATGGAGTTGGTCCGGGTGGAACTGAAGCAGGCCCGCTAGCTTTGGCTCAGTCAAACGCGCACAGCAGGTATCCGTCGCGCTCGGCCAATAAATGCATGCCCCATTCCTGAGGATTACGCCGCAGATCTTCGTAGCCAGGGATGCCCTGCCTCATGGTGAGATGCGTGTAGCCTTGGTCTTTGAACTCCTTCCCGATTAAGGCGCGATAGCCCACCGGAAGTGGAGCGTTTTGCTCGTTTGCGTCCACGAAAACCGACAGGCGCCCGGCGGCATCCTCACCACGAATCATCAACGGGATGTTTTTTTGCTCGGCGGGGGCGTCGATTTCCAGGTCGCTGATTTCCAGCGCGCCGGGCAGCGTACATTCCACGAACATGCCAGGAACCGTGGGCTGCCAAGCGTGCCAACTGGTGGCCAGACTGCCGTCGGAAGCGAAGCGACTATCGGAGTTGAAATACGGGGAGCGCCAACACGCGCTGGCCGGCAGTCGAAGGCCGTTGCTTGAGAGCCTGAGTTCGGAAAGGGCCCAGACGATGTCGCTGGCTGCGGTGGTCTCAAGGCGAATGCGCTGCAAGCGTGTGGCCGGGAAATGAAACACTCGCCGCAGCGTAGGAGCCCAATCCGGAAAAGCATCCACGCCGCTGAAGAAGACGTAATAGAGCCGCTCGCCCAGCGCGCTTTCGTAATAGCCGTCGACGCGGCGGGCCACGTAGGCCAAAGGGAATTCGCCAATTTCGTAAACGCGAGCATTGGGGGGCAAGTTTTGATTGATGTATTGAGCGATACCATAGCCTCCGACGTGCTGACGGAGCGTATCGGCCTCCGGGCGAATGCGCAGGGTTTCTTTCCAATTTCGACGGATGGTCTCTGCCTGCGAATACTTGCGGACAATCCAGGGCTGGGTGGTGGCGAAGTGAACCAGCAGGGCCAGAATCAATAGCGGTGGAAACCGTGGGAGCCATCGGGCCACCACCATGCTCAGGGTCAGACTGAGAAACGGCAGGGCGGGCAACAAAAATCGCGTGCCGATATTGCCGGGATAAGGCAGCAGAAAACACAGCAAAGCGAACAGCGCGGGCCTGCCCAGCGGATCCCCAAAACAGAGCAACGCCAGCGGAGCCAGCAGAAAAACGGGACCAACCATGCCCTGCAGACGGCCGCCGACGATGGTGACTTCCCACGGCACCTCCGGCCAAGTGACGCCATTCCAGTGGCGCAGACGGGCAAGGTAGGTTTCTTCGAAAGAAATATGGATGGCGTGATTGGGGAAGATGCGATTGGCAAATGGCGTGACCGGATTGCCGGTAACCATTGCGTTTTTAACCAGCCAGGGAACCACCAGTACACAGGCGAGCAACGTCACCAACACAAATGGGCGCAGTATACTCACCGGCCGCTTGCGAAGCGTGAAGATGACCACGGCCAGCGCATAAGCAACAGCGATGAGGCCGGGATATTTGATCGCCGCCGCAAAACCTGCCAGGATTCCGGCGATCACCAGCAGATGATCGTTTCTGGGTTCAGGCTTTTCGCCATTTTCGGGTTCTGCGACGCGCCAAATTTCCAGCGCATAGAACAATCCAAAGCAAACACTGGCCTGGCCGGCATCCACATATGCCGTAGACGCATCCCAGCCGGCAACGGGCGCCAAGAACATCAGCACCGCCGCGCCGATGCCAGCCTGCGGACGCCCAATGCGGGCACCGTACCCGGCCACACCCAGTGCCGCCGCAAACCAGAACAACAACTGCGTCATGGCGGCAGCGGAGTGCTGGCCAATACTGAAGGCGAACAGGTACAACATCTCTAAACCTTGCGGAAAATTCGCGTAAAAATTTTCCGTGATGGCCGGCAGGTGATGTTCCCGCAAGTAGCGCGCGACAAATCCCAAATGATACGTGGTCCCGTCATAACTGTATTCCGGACCGAGCGCATGTCCCAGATAGAGCTCAATGAAAGGCGCAGCCAACACGCCGCCGAATACCAGCCACAGCCAGGGGATGGCGAAAGTTGGAGAATGTTGCAGGGGGCGGCGACTTCGCGCCGATGCTAGAGACGCGAGAGCAATCATCGCCACGCCGGTAAGCACAAACACTCCGGTGAAAGCCAAATGCGCGGCCGTTAACAGGAAAACCAATAGGCTGAGGGCCGCGCTGCCGGTGAGGAAGCTGAAGTACCAGAACTCCAAATGAGTGAGAGGCAGGCGCGTGACAGAACCGCCCAGACGCGCCAGCATCAGCCGGCCCAAAGCCGTGCCAACAGCGCCGGTAAAAACAGCGCCAACAGCGGCGCGCAAAACCGGATGATTCAAAATGTCTAATAGCGCCAAACCCGGTCCTCTGGTTACTGCAGCAGCCAGCCTTCCTCAAGTCAACGACAAAAGCGATTCTTAAACGACAAGCTACTATACTTGAAGACATTTGCGAACGGATTGTCAACCGGCGCAAAACCTGACACAAACCCAACATCCGCGCGCGCTTTCGCCTGTCCAATCGTCGCTTGCAGCGCCGCGGTATGGAAACGGCGCTACTTTAACCCCGCACCCTGCAGAAATTCTGTGGCGACTTCGTTAGCCTGGCGGTGGCCGATTTCCACTTGCGCATTCAACTGCCGCATCTTTTCCACCGACAGTTTACCGGTAAGCTCGGTCAACGCGGCTTGCAAACCGGCCTGCTTCATCAACAGGTCCTGGCGCACCAGCACCACCGCGCGCTCCGGGGTGAAGCGATTACGTGAGTCCTTGAGAATCAGCCAGTCCGCACTGGTCAACGCGGCGTCCGTGGCACGGGCGGAAACCATGGTCAGATCTCCACGCTCAAGCGATGGATAGAGCAAGCTGGAGTCCATCCCACGGATCGCCGCGCGCATCGGCAATTTGTAAGTGGTTAGGGCCGACACGCCATCGGCGCGCTGCTGAAACTCGTAGCTTACGCCAATCTTCCAGCCCTCTTTGATTTTGGCCGCGTCTTCCAGTGTGTCAATCACCGCGGATTGGGGGCTAAGGTGGCGGACCACCATCACCACAGGGTTATCAAATCCCAACACGTCCAGCAGTTCCAATTGTGCAACCCGGCGCATCTCGCCACGGGCCCGCTCCAGAACCTGATTGGGATCCGCCGCCGCCGGTTCCTTCAAAATATTGGTGACAATGTCGCCGCTGTATTCTGGATAGAGACTCAAATCACCGGATTGAAGTTGTTGGTAGGCCGCATTGCCTCCATTGATGCCCAGGCGCCGTTCAATCTTTTTACCCAGCCGGTGTTCCAGGTGCTGAGCCAGGATTTCTCCCAGAACAAGTTGCTCGGTTGAATTGGTGGAGCCTATCACCAAGGGCTTTTCCGTTTTACATCCCGCCAGGAACAAACTAGCGGTTAAAGACATCAGTAGCCACAATGGGCGTGATGGAGGAAACAAGGGGAGCCCAGTCAACCTAGCGATGACTTGAGGTGGAACGGCAGCGAGGCCCGCAAGGTGGGCCGGCCGCGGCGAACGGTTTAGATTCATTGGGTCTTTGTCAAAGTAGCAGGGTTTAAAGTAGCAGGTGTGGACAAACCAGTCTCCTGATCCGGGTTGGCAACCCTTGTTCAGGATAGCGCGATGCCTGGGGTAGAAGCGGCGAAGCAAAAGCAGCACCGGAAAAGGGAAACAGAAAAGCATGAAAGGATAGGAATTCGCCTCTTCGGTTTTCCCCCTGGGGGGCCGATAGATGAGTGAACCGAGTAGAAACCATCAACCATGTCATTTCAGATCCGACCATTAAAAGAGATTTTAGTGCGTCCGGCGTTGCCGGCCGCGCTTTTGCGTCTTCCTGAGCTTGGACTCAACATCATGTGGAGTTGGAATCACCCGGTGCGGGCGGTGTTCCGCCGCCTGGACCCGGTAAGCTGGAAAGCCAGCAATCACAATCCGGTGGTGATGCTGGGGCGGGTGCCCCAAGCCGCGCTGGAACGTGCGGCGGGCGATCCCCGGTTTCTTGCGCTCTACAGACGCGCCTGCGAGTCCCTGGATGCCTACTTGGCCACCAAGCCGGATTCCAGCATGTTAGTGGCGTACTTTTCTATGGAGTATGGGCTGTTGGACTGTCTGACCATTTACTCCGGCGGCCTGGGCATTCTGTCAGGCGATCACTTAAAGGCTTCAAGTGACGTATTGATGCCCCTGGTGGGGGTAGGGTTGCTGTATCAAAACGGCTACTTGCAGCAGCGGCTGGATCCGGACGGATGGCAGCAGGAACACACGCCGGTGAACGATTTCTATTCTTTGCCGGTGACGCCGGTGACCCGCGACGATGGCAGCGAAATGCTGGTGAGCGTGAATCTAACCGGCACGGAAGTCTTCCTGAAAGTCTGGCGTATCGACGTGGGCCGGGTAAAACTGTATTTGCTGGACAGCAACATTCCGCGGAACGCGCGCGCCGATCATCGGGAGATCACCAACCAGCTGTATGGCGGCGACGATCACAAGCGCATCCACCAGGAGGTTGTCCTGGGTGTGGGTGGATTGCGGGCGCTGAAGGCGCTGGGCCTGAGTCCCACGGCCTATCACATGAACGAAGGTCACTCGGCCTTCCTGGCCGTGGAACGCATTCGGGTTCTGATGGCTGAGCAGGGCTTGAGCTTCGAAGAAGCCCTGACCGCGTCACGCTCGAATAACATTTTCACCACCCATACTTCGGTCCCCGCAGGGTTGGACCGCTTCGATATTGGGCTGGTGCGCGAGCATTTCGAGACGTATTGCCGTGAATCCGGTATTCCCTTCGATGCGTTTCTGGCCTTGGGCCGGTTCCCGGGCGCGCATGATCATGAGCCTTATTCAATGGCGGTGCTGGCCATGCAGACCTCGGCGTATCGCAATGCGGTCAGCCAGCTGCATCGCCGCGTCTCGCAGGAAATGTGGGAAGGATTGTGGCCCAACCTTCCGGTTTGGGAGGTGCCGATTACGGGTATCACCAACGGGGTGCATTTGACATCATGGATCAACGGTGACCTGGCCGGACTGTATGATCAGTATCTACGGCCAGATTGGCGCGAAGGGCACGGTGAGCCGGAGACCTGGCAGCAGAGCGGCGAAATTCCCGCCAGTGAATTGTGGGAAGCGCACCGCCGGCGCAAACGCCGTCTGGTAGCTTTTGTGCGCGAACGGGCCGTGGCTAGCGCAATGGCCCGCAATGCGCCCGCGGCGGAAGTGGAGCGCGCCCGCGGCGTTTTGGATCCCGACGCGTTCACCATCGGCTTCGCCCGGCGCTTCGCCACGTATAAACGCGCAACTCTGGTATTTCGCGATCTGGAGCGTCTGAAGAAGATTTTGGCGAACACCAAGATGCCGGTGCAGATTGTCATCAGCGGCAAAGCCCATCCCAAGGATATTCCAGGCAAAACCTTCATTCGCGATATCGTGCAATTTTCGCGTGATCCGGAGCTGGCCGGGCGGGTGGTGTTCGTGGAGGACTACGGTATTGAAGTGGCCGGCGAAATGGTTCAAGGCGTGGACCTGTGGCTGAATACCCCGCGGCGCGGCGAAGAGGCCTGCGGCACCAGCGGCATGAAGGCCGGCATCAACGGAGTTCTGAATCTAAGCGTATTGGACGGCTGGTTCGACGAAGCAGCGGAACAGTCCGGCGGTTGGGCCATTGGAGCGCGCGAGGCCTATTCGGCCGACCGCGACGATGCGCACGCCGCCAGCATTTACTCGTTGCTCGAAAATGAAATCGTCCCGATGTACTACGCCGACCGCGAACAAGGCGTTCCCAAACAATGGATGAAACGGGTGCAACAGTGCCTGCATTATGTGAGTACGCATTTCAATTGTCAACGCATGATTGGAGAATACCGGGCGGAGTTGTACGAACCCGCGCATCGTGCGTTCCAGCGCATGTCCGCGAACCAGTTCACCGTAGCCCGCCAGCAGGTGGAGTGGAACGGGAAGGTGAAGGCCCGCTGGCCCGGCGTACGCTTTACGGGAGCCAGTTTTGGGAACGGTGGACCCGGTACGGTAAATCCGGAAATGCTAGCCGGCACGTCCATTCCCTTGCAGGCCAGTCTGGATCTTGCGGGGTTGTCAGCCAAAGACGTACGCGTAGAGGCACTGGTAGGACGCATCGGCCCGGACGGCGAACTGGAGGAAACAGAGGTATTGACGCTTTCGCCGGTCTCCCCATTGCAAGAACAAGATTCACATGTTATGTTTGGACGAGATTACACGCCCGTGGTGACTGGACGCTTGGGCTTCTCCGTACGTGTAAGCCCGAACCATTACGATGATCCTTTGAATCGGCCATGCAGCGCACCGATCAAATGGGTTGGATAGTGAGTTGAATAGAAGGGTTGGACTCGGTATGACGGTCGTGTACCCAGCTGTCATACATTTGGCTGACATAAATTTGGCTGTCGTAAATTTGGCTATTGGATGTAGGGTTACGCCAGGCTGGGGATGTGCCGCTTGACAGCCAACCCAAGGGCCGTGAAAAATTTCTCTGGATTCTTCAGCCGATCCGTGTTACATACTAGGGTACAGGACATAGGTTGCAATCGAAGTCCGGCGGCAACAGGTTTGAGGGAAAGGGCCCTGCAACTCCTTTGAAGTCTCAGCTTGGTCGCAAAAGCCTGTGGAACGGTAAGCGGTAACAGGTGAATGAACGGCCTGATAGGGTTTGAATGCGGCGCAGCCACAGCTTCATTTGACGGAGAGACCCTGAGAGGACCGTTTTATCCCAAATTTGAATTGATTCTTAGATTGGGACCGATACTATAGGTATGACTCCGGATCGAATCGATCCTGGGCCGCAACCAGATCGAATTGATCCTGGGTCGCAAAATGCTAGGCGCAAAATCCCACCGGGTTATGCGGTTTGAAGCGAGCAAATTCCAACTAAAGCGAGCGCAAACAGCGACTTGTCACGCCAACTCCCCGTTGAGGTGGATACCGGTAGCTAATATGGCCGCGAAGTAATTGGGCGCTACCGGCTGTGGCGGATAAAGATGTGGCGGATAAAAATGCGGCGGATAAGCTACGGAGCTAAGATGCTACGGAACTAAGACGCGACGAAGCGTAAAAGAAGCGTAAAAGAGGACGAGAACTCAGTAAAGCCACAGCCTAAGGCAGACGGCCCCTGCCATTCACCCCACCCCAGACAGGTCCAAACCTGAACGGAATCCACATTTGAGGAGTACTTCCATTAGTTTTATGGATGGCGAACGCAAGTACAAACAACACGGCTATAACGAAAGTGGCCGCGATCACAACTTCCAGGGGCAGAATCGGGACGACCGCCCCCGCCCGCAAGGGCCACGGCCTCCCATTGACGTAACCGGCCCGCGCCTGCCGCGGCTGGTGCAAGCAGTAGCCGCTTCGCGCTGCTACAACTGTGCCTCTACCCTGCCGCCGGGCGTCGACTTTAAAGGTGCCTGCCCGAAGTGCAACGCGGCGCTTCATTGCTGCAAGCAGTGCGCCTATTTTGAGCCCGCTACCCGCTTTCAGTGCTTGAAACCGATTCCGGTGCGCATGGCGGGCAAGGACCTGGCAAACGAATGCGATCAGTTTAAGGCTCGGGTGACGGTGGCGCGCGATGCGCCAAACGCCGCGCCTGCGCCGGTGGCCCCGACCGCGGGAAATGGTTTCGGGGGAAACGGGCAGGCTCCCCGCAACTCGGAAGGCGCCCGCGCGGCTTTCGATAGTCTGTTTAAAAAATAGCCTTTACACCGGCCTGTTCACGACGGGCGGTACTTTCGTACGATAATACCCCCATGCCCGCCTTCATGATCGTTGACATCGACATCCACGACTTGCCCGCCTACGCCGAATACGCCAAACAAGTTCCCACTATCGTGCAAAAGCACGGCGGCTCCTATTTGGCCCGCGGCGGCAAAACGGAAGTGATGGAAGGCGATTGGACTCCGCACCGCATTGCCCTGTTCCAGTTTCCCGACGTCGCTGCGATTCACGCGTTTTTGAATGATCCGGAGTATCAGCCGCTGAAGGCCATCCGGCATCGCGTCGCCAAGACCAATGCCATAGCCGTTGAAGGCGTGTAGAACTTAGCCGGTGATTGCCTCAATCGTCGTTGGGGCGTTGCCCTCAAAACGATTGTTGACGAAAATCATAGCGGCGCGGCGCTCTTCTTTCATGCGCTGAATCATGCGGCGCAAGGCTTCCCGGCCCTCCGGGTTTTCGTCCTGGACATGATCGTAGGGCGCGAACTTCTCGACCGCCTGTTCGTAGGCCCGGCCTTCGCGCAACAGCACGCGGGAGACGGTGAAATCCGCGGTGAAGATGCCGGGAATCAGCAATTGCTCCTGCAGAGGAGGCATGCGCGACCATGCGTTCAGCACATGCGCGACGTTATGCTGCGCTAAGCAAGCCAGATAAGGCTGCGCTAAATATGTCCGGTTGCGGATCTCCACGGCGTAGTTACAATCCTTTGGCAGCACCTTGAGAAACGGATTCAGCTGCTGAATGAATTCGTTCACCGGTGTCGCCCGCGCACCGAATTCGAAAATCAACGCCGAGATCCGTTCGCGAAACGGAGCCAACACTTCCAGAAACATCGCTGAGAACAAGTCGGCGTTCAAGAATGATTCATTGCGAAAGCCTGCCCGCGGACCGTAGCGGGCATGCACCGGGAACACCTCCGCCGTCACTTCCTCTGGCACCTTCAACGCAAACTTCAAGGCCGGCGGAGCGGAGGCGAACAGCTTCTGCCAATACTCCGGCGTGGGAAATTGATAGAACGAAAAATCGCCGCACACGATGGGAAACGTTTCGGCGTACTCGGCCAGACATTCGGCCTCGAAACGCTTCTTGGAGATTTTGTTGCGGGTGAGATAGCGGTCGCGCGTGTAGATCTGATCCAGCCAGCCTTCATATTTCCAAGAACTGGTTCCGATCCAAATGTTTTCCTTCGCGAGCGCTCTTAGTCGCGTGGCCAATCCGGCGCGATCAAATGCCGACGGTTCGTCGAAGAGGGGGAGCAAGGGTTACCATTTACCAGGCATGCGCCGAGCGCCCATAGAACGGGTCCGCGCCCACTTCAATCGCACCGCCGTCCAGGACGCGAATCAACACCGGCGCGGTGCCATTGGCGTATTTCGACATCATGCTGACTTTGTGCCCGCGTGCCAGCAGATCCTGCGCCACCGCCATCGGGATGCGATCGTCGAGCTGTAAATCGCCGCGGTTCCAGGCGTGATTATCAAAGCTGGAAACCAGGTGCCGGGTGCCAAAACGCGGAGCCTCAATTGCGTTTTGGGCGTTCATCCGGTATTGAATGGAGTTAAACAGCACCTGCAGCAGCCCCTGCTCCTGCGTATCGCCTCCGGGAGTGGATAGCACCGCCACCGGCTTGCCATCGGCGGAGGTGACGAGCGTTGGGCTCAAGGTCACACGCGGGCGCTTACCCGGAGCCAACTCGTTCGGATGACCTGGAATCAGCACAAAACTTTGCGCGCGCACACTGAGCGGAATGCCCGTGTCGCCAGCGATCACACTGGGCAGCCAGGCACCTGACGGGGTGGCCGAAAACATGATGCCATCTTTGTCGATGGTATCGACGCAAGTGGTATCGTGCGCCATCAGGATCGGATCCAGCGGAACGTGCGCCATCTCTTCTTCACTGGGATGATGCCCCGCTTTGCCGTGAATCATACCCGGAACAAAATCCTGGGAAGCTTTGTCGGTGATCAGCTTGCGGCGCTGGGCGGCGTATTCTTTCGACAGCAAAACATCGCTGGGAATCTGATTGAATTTGGGATCGCCATAGTAAGTGTCACGATCCGCGTAGGCCAACTTCAACGCCTCCGCCACCCGATGAATATACGCGGCGGAATTGACGGCCGGCTGATCTTCGTAGCCTTCCAAAATATTCAGCGTTTCCAACATGGCCGGACCTTGACTCCAGAATCCGGTCTTGTAAACCCGATAGCCTTTGTAGACGGTCGAATACGGTTCCTCCACCTGCAGCTTGAACGCAGCCATGTCTTCGTAGCGCAACAAGCCGCCATTGGCTTTGCTAAATGCGTCAATCTTCTTGGCCACTTCGCCTCGATAAAAATAATCGCGGACCGCATCGATGGCCATCACCCGCGATTTCCCGCTGGCCAACGCCTTTTTTTCCTCCTCGGCCATCGCCCGCAGCGTGCGAGCCAAATCCGGCTGGCGGAAAATTTCCCCGGTTCGCAGCGCCTTGCCATTGGGTAGAAAATGGGCCTTCGATGTCGGCCACATGTTGAAGAACGGCTGGCTGTAAGAAATCGATGTTGCGCGGAGTTCGTCCAGCGCAAATCCGTCCGCCAGATCAATCGCCGGCGCGATGATGTCCTGAAAATTCATGGTTCCGAATTCGCGTAAGGCCAGCAGCGCGGCGTCCACCATGCCGGGCACCAACGCTGGCATCAACCCGGCGCCGGGAATAATTCCCTTCAGCCCGCCCGGATCTTTCTCCATCACTTCGAAGGGCTGGAGAGGGCGTTTGCGGAACGTTTCGGCAGAGGCCATCTTGGGCATGGTGCCAACCCCGGCAATGGCGTAAACCTTGCCGTCTTTGGTGCGGATGAGAATGGGCGCTTCGCCGCCCATTCCGTAATGCGAAAGCTCTGTCACGGAGGCAGCCAGCATGGTGGCCACGCCGGCATCAACGGCATTGCCGCCACGATAATAGGTGCGCATGCCCGCTTCGGTGGCGTAGTCACTGCCCGCAGCAACGGCAGCGTGCACTCCGCGGACTGGTTGGCGAACGGGCCGCTCCGGCTCACGGCGCGTTTGCGCGGCAGCCATCAGCACGATCGCAATACTTGCCGTTGCCAGCGTGACCCTCTGCAGCGTGCGCCGAAGCGATGAGGTCCACTGCATTCGACTTCCAGGCACTGCCAAAATCTTTCGCATAGGCTGCTCTCCTCCGGCAAAAGCTGGCTCCATTATACCCGCCCAGAGGAGGGTTCGTTCGGTACTGGATTTTTTATTGTGTTGCCATGGAATGGTCGTATACTAGATGAACTATAGAGGACAAAATCACAAACTCCGCGATGTTGGGTGAGCTGGCCGGAAGGACCCGAGCCGCTGGAGGGACCCAAGAAAAAGATTCCGAGCCCATGCTCTTCTGCCCGGTATGCAGCCGCCGTTTGGCGGAGCAGAAGTGCAAACTTTTCTGCCAACAGTGTGGCTATTACATGTCGTGCGCGGACTATTATTAGGAACTCGAATACCAGACCAACAAGGCCGAATTACTTTATGAGCGAACTGGCGGACTTATTAGAACGTTTCCGGCGCGGAGCAGAGATTGTGGCAACGGCCACCACCGGCGCAGCTGGTTCGGAGCTGGATTTCCAGCCCACTGCCGACAATGGAAGAACCGGGTGGGGCGTGCGCACCATCGTGTGCCATCTGGCCGACGCCGAAGTGGCCATGGCGATGCGTTTGCGCCAGGTGATCGCCGAAGACAATCCGACGTTGCAGGCCTGGGATCAGGATTTGTGGGCGGAACGATTGGGTTATAGCAAGCGAAAAATGTCTGATGCGATGGACACGTTCCGCCGCATACGGGCTGATAATTATGAACTTTTGAAAGACTTGCCGCCCGATACCTTTGCGCGGCCGGCCACCCATACCGAGCGCGGAAAGTTGACGTTGCTGGACTTGGTGCAGGGATTAACGCAGCATCCAGAAGGCCATGTCCGGCAGATTCAAGCAGCGCGCGCAGCCTACAAAGTGCACCGCGCGGCTTCGCAAGCAAAATGACGCCGCCAAGCAATGCAAGACGGCAGTAAAGACTAGAACAGAAACACCCCAACTTGTTTTTTGACCTTGACTCGATATACTCTCAATAAAGCTAGGCCGCGCAGTGCAATCAGCCAGCGCGGCCTGGGTGAGACCGGGAGCGTCCGGCTCACGAAGAGTCGGAAATCAGAGGGAATGCATTGTGCCCAAAAATGAAGACGGCCAGTTCGAACTAACGCTGGGCAACCGCCAGTTGCTGAGTGTATTTTTCATCGTCGTGATTCTACTCGGCGTGTTTTTCACCATGGGGTACATCGTGGGCAAGAATTCCGCGCCGCTGACCACGGAGGCAACCACCGCCCGCAACAGCAAACCCATTGTCGTGGAGTCGCCATCGAGCGGAAGCGGATCATCGGTGGCTGTCCCTGCACCGGTCGTGGAATCTCCTGGTTCCAGCAAGCCCGAACCCATTCGCACCGAACCCGCCAAGCCGGAGCCCGTAAGGCGCGAGGCACCCGAAGAAAAGAAAGCGGAAAAGAAAGCCGAAGTAGCAGAAAAGAAAGCCGAGAAAAAGTCCGAGAAAAAGTCCGAGAAAAAGGCGGATGCCAAATCCGAAAGTGCCCGGCCTGGGCAGTCTTACCTGCAGTTGGCCGCCACTGGCAAACGCGAGGCCGACGTGATGATTGAAGTGCTGAAGCAAAAAGGCTTCTCTGCCATCGCTGCGGAGATTCCGGAAAAAGCCGGCACGTTCCGCGTACTGGTTGGGCCCATTCCCGAAGGCGGCACCAACAAGATGCGCGCCGATTTGCAAGCCGCCAGTTTCCCCGGCAATGCAGCCATCCGCCGGACCTTTTAAGTAAGCCAGTCACATGCAGAGCCGCGGTTTACACTTCGGCCTGGCTGTCTTTTCGGCCATCCTGCTCATTTTGATTTTTCCGCCCTTGCGGTGGACCTGGCTGGCACCGCTGGCCTTGACACCGTTGTTGATTGCTTGTGCCAGCGAACCCTCTGCCAAGCGCCGCTTCCTGTTTGGTTGGGCCGCCGGTTTCGTTTACTGGTGGGGCTTGTGCCCATGGATCCAGTTTGTGCTGGAGGTCCATGGTGGCATGGGTAAATGGGGCGGCTGGGGAACCTTCATCCTCTTTGGACTATACAAAGGACTGTACTTGGCCGCGTTTGCGGCGCTAGCCGGTTACTTGATCAATCGCTGGTGGAGCATGCCGGCCGTGGCCGCGTTGTGGGTGGGATTGGAACGTCTGCATGCCTATAGCGGCTTCACCTGGTTGCAGTTGGGCAACGCAGGGATCGACATGCCGTTGCCGATGCGCTTGGCCCCGATCACCGGCGTCTATGGATTGTCGTTCGTATTGGCCATGCTGGGTTGCGCGATCGCACTAGCCATCCGGCGACGGCCCCGCGTGCAAATGCTTTGGCTGGTTGCTCTACCCGGCTTGCTCCTGCTCCCCCGCCCGCCGCGGGTCAGCCCGCCTACCGAAAAGATCCTCGCCGTTCAGCCCAATATCGATACCGAAGCACAATGGACCGAAGAGTTGCTCGCTAGCACCGAACAGAAACTGGCCACGCTTTCCCGTGCCCACAGCGTCAATATGATTGTTTGGCCGGAGGTGCCTGCGCCTTTTTACAGCACCAATCCCACCTTCCATGCGTTCGCGGCGTCCATCGCCAGAACGTCCGATACCAATTTTCTGTTCGGTGCGGTGGCCTTGAAGGGAGACGGCGCGCCGCTCAACTCCGCAGTTATGCTCGATCCCAACGGCCACGACATTGATCGCTACGACAAGATCAATCTGGTCCCGTTCGGCGAATTTATTCCGCCGCCGTTTGGTTTCGTCAATCGCATCACGCACGAGGTGGGAGATTTCGCCAGCGGTAAGCGCGTGGTGGTGTTTCCGGTTAGCGGGCACCCTGTCAGCGCCTTCATCTGCTACGAGTCGGTCTTTCCGGAATTAGTCAGCCAATTCGTGCACAACGGCGCCGAAGTTCTGATCAATATTTCCAATGACGGTTATTTCGGCCACAGCAAAGCGCATGCCCAGCACCTGGAGATCGCCCGCATGCGAGCCGCCGAGAATCGCCGCTGGATTTTGCGTGTGACCAACGATGGCATTACCGCCGCCATCAACCCGCGCGGCCGCGTGGTGGATCAGTTAGTGCCCTTCGAGCAAACCGCGGCACTACTGCCGTTTGGTTACGAAAAAGAAATGACGTTCTACACGCGGCATGGGGATTGGTTTGCTTGGGGATGCTTGGGTGTCAGCCTGCTGCTGATTGTAATCTCACGAGTTGGGCTTTCACGGAGTAAATCTTGAGAGGTAGCACCGTCAGTGCATCGCCTTACAACGGCACTTCCACCAACGTCAAAATCTCCTGCAAATAAATTGTCATACTTTAATACTTCAGCCATTATTTGACCTCCTTTTTAAATAACTTGCTTGTAACGCCTTTTACAAGACTTGCAATTCCCTGCTGTTCTGTTTCGGCTTTTGCTTCCGCGTTTGCTCCTGCTACTGCGTTTGCTGTTTCCGCATCTG
>JANXYJ010000059.1 GCA_025350105.1 Terriglobia bacterium
CCATGCTTTTAGAAGTCTAATAGCAGGCGTCGAACAAATACATCGCCCGAAGTCCTAGGTTTTAGAAATGCGGTTGAATTTCGCTCGAAACGTCACCATAGCGTCACCAGCTTTTGCTGGCGAGAGCGAAAAAAACGCCAAGTGCTTTGTTTAGTATGGCGTCCCCAGAGGGATTCGAACCCTCGTTACCGCCGTGAAAGGGCGATGTCCTAGGCCGTCTAGACGATGGGGACTTCAGGAAGGACTTTTACTACTTTAGCATTTGCGAGCGCGGGCGCGCAGCAGAAATATCTAGCCGCCCCCAGCGTCTGGAATTCAACGGGTCAAATTTAGAAGGTTAGAGCGACTTGAGATACGCGATCAGGTTATCTTTTTCGTCGGCCTTCATACCATCTCCCATGGGGGGCATGGCACTGGTGCCTTCGTTGATCAGCGCGCGAACGTTTTCTTCGCTTACCGGCTTGTCGTTCACCAGTTTGGCTTTCTTGAAAAGACCTTTCAGGCCAGGGCCCACTTTGGCGTCGGTGCTATCGGCATTGTGGCACACGCCGCAGTTATCGTTGAAGACCGATTCGCCCTTCTTGGCGTCACCGTCGGCGGCAACGGCGGGCAAGCGAAGAGCCAACATCAATCCCAATCCACAGACGCAAGCGGCAGCCAAAGTTCCTTTTTTCATACTTGTATTCTACAATCTGCGGTATGGGACTCCAAGAGGGAAATGCGGCTCCGCACATTAAAACTCCTGAATTCGATTTGGCCGCGCTGAAGGGCCAGAAGGTGGTTATCTTCTTCTTTCCAAAAGCAGATACGCCCGGTTGCACCAAGGAAGCCTGCGAATTCCGCGATTCGACGAAAATGTTTCAGAAGAAAAACGCGGTGATCGTGGGGATTTCGCCCGACAAAGCGGCGGCCCAAGCCAAGTTCGCCACCAAGTATGAACTTCCCTACACTTTTGTGCCAGACTCCGAACATGCCATCGCCGAGGCCTTTGAAGTGTGGAAAGAAAAGAGCATGTACGGCCGCAAGTACATGGGGATTGAGCGGACCACGTTCATCATCGACGAGAAGGGCAGGATCGCGAAGATTTTCCCAAAGGTGAAAGTGACGGGGCACGCGGCGGAGGTGCTGGGGAGTTTATAGACGCAAACGATGCATGAGGGAGATGTCGTCCAGAACGGCGATACCGATTTTTTCTAAATAGGCGCTCGCCGGTTTGGCGAAAAAATCTTCGTCGTTTGTACAAAGCGCGTCCGCTTCACCGATGATCGCTGTTTGCATGATTATGACGTCGTTTATATCGCGGATTGGCGCGAGTACAAGGGGATTCAGCCCAACAATCTCGGAGGACTGACGAAGGAAGCTGATGTAGTCGAAGACCATTTGCTCCGTCATTCCGTAGAACTCCTGTAAACGGGGATAGCGCAGGACTCTGGCGAGTTCATGAAGCATCTCGTTTGACAGCACAAGAGAGTGTTCACTTTGAATGATCCAGAGAAGAAGTTCGCGAGCGAGCCCGTGCGATTGCTCGTTCGCTCGAACCAGGATGGTGGTGTCGAGAACGATTCTCAAAGCAGGCTCTCAGCGATGCGGCCGAAATCCAGGCCGGGTACTTCGCATTGCCTCGGTCAATACTTCGTTCGCTTCCTGCGCGGAGCCATGTTTACGCCGCGTATCCAACTCAGCAAAATGTTTGCGTAACCCTTCCAAGGTTTCTCGCCGCTGTTGATCGGATAGGGCGGGGACCTCAATAGCCCGCACGCTGATAGACTCATCTTCCAACACACGGCGACCCAACAAGGCTTCAATAGCAGCCTTCTGGTCGGGTGAGAGACTTTTAGCGTTGTGGATCATCGCGAGGTCCTGTTTCCATTATGGCGCATAAGACCCTACCAAACCCCAATCACCTTCCACCAGGCAAACCCCACCGTGCACCAGATCAGCAGATTCACCACGCTCACCACCGCGCCTACTTTCCACCAGGTCTTCAGCGTCACGTAGCCGTCGGCGTAAAAGATGGGGCCGGGGGTGGTTCCGAAATGCGTTAAGCCGGCGGCGAGGTTTGCGAAACACGCGAAGCCATAGACAACGATTCCGGGCGGGGCCCCTTTTGCTAACAGCACTGCGAGGAAGGGAGGGAACATGGCCACCATGTGCGCGGTGATGCTGGCGAAGCCGTAGTGCGCGTAAAAATAAATCAACAGCGCCACGATAAACAAGCCGGACCAGGTGAGGCCGCCGAATTCTTTGGCGACGCCGTCAGCGAAGGCGCGGGTGACGCCGCTATCGTTCAGCGATTGACCCAGTTTGAAGAGGCCGCCGAACCAGATGAAAACGTCCCAGGCCGCGCGCTCGCCCTTCACGTCTTCCCAGGAAAGAATGCCGGTGAGCAGCAGCAGCGCGCCGCCCAGCAAGGCCGTGACGGTGATATCGATCTTGGTCCATGACGACGAGACCCATAGGCCGCAGACCAACGCAAAGATGGTTGCCACGATTTTTTCACTTCGGCTCATGCCGCCCATTTTTTTCAGTTCGCCGCGAGCGAACTCGGCGGCCTCGGGCGTCTGCTTCAGTTCCGGCGGATTCAGCTTCATCACGATCCAGGGAATTACGGCGAGCGAAATGGCGCCGGGAACAATCGCCGCGGCAATCCAACTCAGCCACGTAACTTTGTAGCCCACGTCCGCCGCAAAGCGCGCAGCCAATGGATTACTGGCCTGCCCGGTATAGAACATTGCCGTACTGACGCAGACGGATTGATACACCGTCGTATATAAATAGGATCCCAGCCGGTTCGCGGTAGCGCCGGGGAAACTCCCGTAAATTTCGGCGATGGAGCGGCCAATGGGCAAGATCACGCCGCCGGCGCGTGCGCCGTTGGCGGGAATCATCGCGGCCAACACAAAATCGGAAAGCCCCAACGAATAGCAAACGCCCAACGATGTTTTACCGAACCAGCGCACGAAGGTCAACGCAATGCGGCGCGCCAGGCCGGTGTTGATCAAACCGCGGGAAAGAAAAAACGCGGTCATCACCAGCCACACGGTGCGGTCGGAGTAGCCGCCCAACGCTTGTTCAATGGGCAGGACTTGAAAGACTGCCGCCAGCGTAACCGCAATCAACACTAGCGCCGCCGCGGGAATCGGTTCGATGATCGATCCAACAATCGTTGCCAAAAACAAACCGGCAAGTCGCGGACCGTTGGCCTTAATCGTCGAGGGCCACGGGATCAAGTAGGTCACGGCGAGATAAACCGCCAGCAGAATAGCGAAGCCGCGCCCGGCGCGGGCGGGATCGTATTTGGCTTTCGGAGGTGCAGTGGACTGCGCGGTATCGGTGGGAATCATGCCAGTAGAATTATTTCTCGCCTTCGGCTTCCGCCTCATCAGCCCCCGCCGGACCCGCTGCCAGCGCTTCGGCGATCAAGGTTTGTGCGCGTTCGGCGTCTTGCGCCGCCACCCGGATTTCCTCAGCCAGATTGGGTAACGGTGAATCGCCCACCAGGACCGTTGCGATTCCGTTGGCCTCCAGCAGCCCGCGCACGGTTTCCACTTCCATTTCGTCCGTGCCGCCCGCGGATAGCCGGAAAACCGTTACCAAGTCTTGGTCGTCTTGTTTTAGGTCGTTTTGTTTAATTGGGCCAGATTCCATTTGTTGAGCATACTCCCTACAATGGAGGGATGGCACAAGACTACGAAAATCGAAGCGATCGTGACGACAGGAATAGTGGAAGTGGCCTGATTTGGTTTTTTGCCGGGGCTGCGGCGGGCGCGGCGCTGGCACTGCTGTATGCACCGCACGAAGGCGAACGCACGCGACGCATTCTGAAACAACAAGTCCGCAAGGGGCGCGATCTGGTGGCCGAACATGGCCGTGATCTGGGCCGCGATCTGATCGACAAAGGCACCGACCTGTATCGCAAGGGCCGCGACGTGGCCGAAGACGCCGCCGACATGTTGGAACACGGCCGCGGTTTGGCTGAGCGCAAACTACGCGGCTAAGCCTCCATTCACCCACCAACTTATTATGACGCCGGTTGCGCAGATGACTCCTTTCTCGAACGAACCGTTTGCCGATTTTTCGCAACCCCAAGCCCGCTCCGCGGCCATGGGCGCTCTGCTGAAAGTGAATGCCGCGGCAGGCCGCGAATACCGCTTGTGGCTGGCCGGTGAATGGCAAACCACAGGCGACTTGTTAACCAGCGTCAACCCGTCGCAATCTTCCCAAGTGGTGGGCCGCCAACACAAAGCCACCGCCGATCTGGCCAACAAAGCCGTGGAAGATGCTTGGGCATTTTTTCCGGAATGGTCGCAAACCCCACCCGAACGCCGCGCCGAATTTGCCTTTCGCACCGCCGCGCTGATTCGCGAACGTAAATTCGAATTCGACGCCTGGCTGGTAAGCGAGGCCGGCAAAACCTGGCCCGAAGCTGAAGCCGACGTCAGCGAAGCCATCGACTTCTGCGAATATTACGCCCGCCAGATGCTGCGCTACGCGTCTCCTGAGGCATTGCTGCAATTACCTGGCGAAAAAGACGAAATGGTTTATCTGGCCTTGGGCGTAGGCGTGATCATCCCGCCGTGGAATTTCCCCTTGGCGATCATGGTCGGTATGACCGTTGCCGCGCTGGTTGCGGGCAACACCGTCGTCATCAAGCCCTCCAGCGAAACCCCCGTGATTGCCGCCAAGTTCGTGGAGTTGCTGCACGACGCCGGATTCCCTCCGCAAAGTTTTGCGTTGTGCGCCGGTAGCGGGTCAGTGATTGGTGATGTTCTGGTCGAACACCCGAAGGTCCGCTTTATTTCCTTCACCGGTTCGCGTGATGTTGGCTTACGCATCAACGAACTGGCGGCCAAACCCCGTGCGGGCCAACACTGGATCAAACGCGTGGTGGCGGAGATGGGCGGAAAGGACGCCATCATTGTGGATCGCGAGGCGGATCTGGAAGCCGCCATCACCGGCGTGGTGCAATCGGCGTTTGGCTATCAAGGGCAAAAATGTTCGGCGTGTTCCCGCGCGATTGTGGACGAACACGTCTACGACGAATTTCTGGCAAATCTACAAGCCCGCGTAGCACAACTGACGGTGGGACCGGCGGAAGAGTTCACCAACAACATGGGTCCTGTGATCAGTTCGTCCGCGCGGCAATCCATATTGAATTACATCGACATCGGTAAAAGTGAAGCGAAACTATTGGCCGGCGGCGGGCCCGCGCCGGGACCCGGTTTCTTCGTTCAACCAACCGTGTTCGCCGGTGTGGCGCCGAAGGCGCGCATCTTTCAGGAAGAAATTTTTGGACCCGTGCTGGCCGTTTCCCGTGCGCGCGATTTCCAACAGGCGCTCGACATGGCTAACGATTCGACCTACGGGCTAACCGGTGCGGTGTACACACAGAACCCCGACAAGATCCGCCGCGCACGCCAGCAATTTTTCGTCGGCAATCTCTATATCAACCGCAAATGCACCGGCGCCATGGTGGGCGCGCATCCCTTCGGTGGATTCAATATGTCCGGCACCGATTCCAAGGCTGGCGGCCCGGACTATCTGCTGCAATTCTTGCAAGGACAGTCGATCGCTGAAAAACTATAGCGCCCAAAAACTTTGATCCATGCACACACAAGTTGCCATTATTGGTGCCGGCCCCGCCGGCCTGTTGTTGGGACACCTGCTGCATCTGCGCGGCATCGATTCCGTCATCGTCGAAAACCGCAGCCGCGACTACGTGATTGAACGCGTTCGCGCCGGCGTACTGGAGCAGTGGACCGTCGATTTGATGATCGCCATGGGCGTGGGTCAACGCCTGCAGCACGAAGGCCTGCGGCACGAAGGCCTGTATTTCAGCTTCAACGGTCAGCGCCATCACATCCATTTAACCGAACTCACCGGCGGGAAGTCCATCACCGTCTATGGTCAGAACGAGGTGGTGAAGGACCTGATCGATGCCCGGCTGGCCACCGGACGGCCGCTGTACTTCGAAGCCGCGAATGTTGCGGTGGCAGATATCGACAGCACGCGCCCGGTGGTTCGCTTCCAGGTTGATGGACAGGACCAGGAACTCACCTGCGACTACATCGCCGGTTGCGATGGCTTTCACGGGATTTGCCGGCCCGGTTTTCCCGCAGGCAGTCTCACCGGATTCGATCGTGTTTATCCGTTTGGCTGGCTGGGAATTTTGGCGGAAGCCGCGCCCTCTAGCGACGAACTGGTTTACACCTATCACGAACGCGGCTTCGCGCTGTTCAGCATGCGTTCGCCGAAAGTGACGCGCCTCTATTTGCAGGTGCCGCCCGAGGAAGACATCGCCCTCTGGTCCGACGATCGCATTTGGGATGAAATGCTTCGCCGCATGAGTACAGTGGACGGCTTTAAGCCCAACGTCGGGCCCATCTTTCAAAAAGGTGTCACGCCCATGCGCAGCTATGTGGCCGAGCCCATGCGTCATGGCCGTTTGTTTCTCGCTGGAGATTCCGCACACATCGTTCCGCCCACCGGCGCAAAGGGCTTGAACCTGGCTGCCGCCGACGTCGTCGTCCTGGCGAAAGCGCTGGGCCAATTCTACAAATCGAATTCCGCGCAAGGGCTCGACCAATATTCGGACATCTGTCTGCGCCGCGTGTGGAAAGCCCAGCGCTTCTCCTGGTGGATGACGCAAACGCTTCACCGCGCCCCCGACGAAAGCCCTTTCGATCACCGGCGTCAGATTGCTGACCTGGACTACATCACCGGCTCACGCGCCGCGATGACCAGTATGGCGGAGAATTATGTTGGGCTGCCGATGGATGTGGACCTGGGCTAGAAATTAGAAGGACAATCCCAACAGGAAACTGGCCTCGTTCTGGTTGGTGTGAAACGCCGATCCTGCCGATCCAGCAACGATGAAGCCTGACACCGGTACAAGCGCAAGGACGCCAGTGGTAGAACCCGAGAGCGGCGAAAACCAGTGGCTGAAGCGGAATTCCGGCCGCAGGTGATGATGTAGAAGTGGCAGGTCAACGCCAGCGCCCGCGGTGAACCCCGCCAGCGTACCTCCGCCTCCGGATATATTTTGCGAGCTCGATACCGTGGTGCCTCCACTGATACCGATCGATTGGGAAGTGCCCTGACTATTTCCTATCCATGAAATGCTCGGGCCTACTTCCGTAAACAACTTGGTCTTTGAAAGCGTCCAATTGTATTGGACTAACATCGGAAATTGCCAGCGATTTGCGGAGGTTTGTTGAAAACTCCGGCTATAAAACAATGTCGATGTAGGTGAACTGGGAGTTGAACTCACCGTCAAGTGATCGTAATCAACACGCTGGTAAATGGCGTCGAATTCCAAGCCGAACCCTTTCGGCAGATCCACGCGAAATGCCGGGCCGATCAACAAGCGCTTGGTAACGGAATGATAGGAATCCACGGAAGACCTCGCCGCATTGCTCGAACTATAGAAACTTGACGAAAGGGTATCGGTAAACGGGACTCCGGCTTCGACGCCTACGTGAAAGCGCGGCTGGCCGAGAACCACCGCCGGGAAACAACTGGTGATTAAAGCAATTACCGGTAAAAATCGCGAAGTCATGCCCAAGTATATCACGCTGTCAAACGGCTTATAATACCGTCCATGAGGCATATTTGCTTTCTGTTAATCGGGACAGCGGCATTCAGCTCCGGCCAAGTATTCACGCCCAGCAACCCCGCGGCCCTGGCCGCTCGTCAATATCGCCAGCAGCACGAGCGTCCCATCGTTGACGAGTTCATTTCTCTCCTGGCGATTCCCAACATCGCCAGCGACGGCGTCAACATCAAACGCAACGCCGACTTCATCGCGCAGATGCTGCAGAAGCGCGGGATCACGCCGCGGCTGATTACCGTACCCGGAGCTAATCCCGTTGTATTCGGCGAGATCAAAACGCCCGGTGCTACACGCACCATCGTCTTGTACGCGCACTACGACGGGCAGCCGCTGGATCCCAAGGAATGGGCCACGCCTCCGTTCACCCCGGCGCTGCGCGACAAACAATATGAGAAAGACGGCCAAGTGATTTCGTTGCCCGCCTCTGGGGTCCGCTTCAATCCGGAATGGCGATTGTATGCGCGCGGGGCCGCCGACGACAAAGCCCCCATCGTGGCCATAATGGCCGCGCTCGACGCGATCAAAAGCGCCGGACTGAAAACAAAATCCAATCTCAAGTTTGCGTTCGAAGGCGAAGAAGAAGCAGGATCGCCGAATTTTGAGAAGATTCTAGCCGCGAATAGGGAACTGTTCGCCGGCGACGTGTGGCTATCCTGCGATGGCCCTCTGCACCAGAGCCGGCGCCAGCTGCTTACCTTTGGTGACCGAGGGATCAGCACAGTAGATCTCACTGTCTATGGCCCGCGCGGCGAGTTGCACAGCGGTCACTACGGAAATTGGGCTCCCAATCCTGCGATGATGTTGGCGCGGCTATTGACCTCGATGAAGGACGACAATGGCCGCGTACTTATCGATCACTTCTATGACGGAATCGAACCGTTGAGCGAATCGGAAAAGCGCGCCGTCGCCGAGGCCCCCGACATGGGTCCTGAATTAATGCGCGAGTTGTGGCTGGGCGCCACTGAAAACGCACCGCGAAAACTGGCGGAGCTGATCACCGTGCCTTCCTTGAACATTCGCGGCATGGCGAGCTCCCGCGTGGGTAACCAAGCATCGAACGTGATCCCCGCAACGGCCACGGCGACGATTGACATGCGGCTAGTAAAAGGGATGAAAGCGGACCAGACGGCTAACCGCTTCATTGAACATGTTCGCAGGCAGGGGTACTTCGTGGTCGATCACGAACCAACGGCCGAAATCAGGCTATCTCATCCAAAGGTTGCATGGATTGTGAGGGGCCACGCAGAAAACCCACATCGCCTGTCCATGGATCTGCCGGTTTTCCAGGATGTCATCCGCACGGTGGAAAGCGCACGTGGACCAACGGTAAAGACGCCAAACTCTGGCGGCACGGGACCGGATGCTGCTGGACAAACTTTGGGAATTCCCGAAGTGTCTGTACCCATCGGCAATCACGACAACAATCAGCACAGCTACAACGAAAACCTGCGCATTCAAAATTTGTGGGATGGCATTGAACTGATGGCTGCGCTACTAACCATGTAGGATGAAAACATGCCGCTGGGCAAACTGGATCACTATTCCGTCCGCAGCACCCGCTTACAGGAGACCGTTCAGTTCTACACGCAGGTATTGGGCCTCGAAACCGGCTATCGTCCGGAGTTCAAATTCCCGGGCGTGTGGCTCTACAACGCAGGTCAAGCGGTTGTCCACGTCGTTGGCATTGATCGATCCAATCCTCAAGCGCTTGTCGATTATCTGGGCGAAAAAGCCTTGACCGAAGCGGACGAAACCGGAAGTATCGATCACATTGCGTTCGTCGCCCAGGATTTCGCGGGCACGAAAGCTCACTTTACCGCCGCCGGTTGCGCGTTCCGCGAACGAATGGTTCCCAGTATGAACCTGGCGCAGTTGTTTCTGGAGGACCCCAACGGCGTCACGATTGAACTGAACTTCCCTGGCTGACCCGGCGGCCTTGCCGTTGCTTGCTCACCACTACTGCGTAAATGGGCACTCAGCCTTGGTAAGATTGCGGTGAAAAGACCCTTATGATTTTTGAAGATGGATCGGACACCACTCTCGCGGCACGCCAGTTGCTCCTATCGAACAAGGACCACCTGAATTGTCCTCATCTGGAACTGCTAGGCCTGCCGCAGTTTTTGGAGCGCGCGCAAGCCGTCCGGCTCACCCGGCACGAAAAGGAAACGCTGGTGGAACAGGCCACCATCTTGATCGATCAATTCTATGCCCACCTGCCGTTCAAGCGCGCCCGTTACGCCACCGACCCGGTGCAGCGTTTCCGCCTCTTACTCGCGCAATTGGACCATCATCCCAACGACCGCACTTTTCACGACCAGATGATCCAGGCGTTTCTGCGCCTGCGCGATGCCCATACTTATTACGGCCTGCCCGCCCCCTATCGCGGATCTTTTGCGTTCCTCCCGTTTCGCATGGATTGCTTCGGCGAGCCGCGCCATCGCAAATTTCTAGTCACCAATGTTCTGGATGGTTTCGATCATCCGCGTTTTGGCGTGGGCGCGGAAATCATCCTTTGGCAAGGAATGCCCCTGGAATTGGCCATTGAACGCGAAGCCGACCGCGGCTTCGGCTGCAATCGCGCCGCCCGCTTCGTGCGCGGCATGAAGCAGATGACCAAGCGCGACCTCACGCTCGCCTTGCCGCCCGACGAATATTCCGTGGTGCTGCAGTACATTCCTTACAAAGACGGGCCTAGCAAAGGCAGCCCGGAACAATTTTGCATTGCACTGCCCTGGTCCGTTGCCATGGCCTTCCTGCCGGAGATCCAACGCGTCACTTCGCGGTCCAGCCTGAATCAGTCACTGGCGGAACTGAAACAATTAAGCCAGATTCTGTTCCATCGTCAAATGATGGCGCCGGCCGCCCAGGCCAACCCCGATGCGGTCTCCCGCTTTCCGCAGGTTTTTGACTTTCAATATACCGGCGGCCTGCGCCAGCCCAACGGCATCAACCCCCAGGATTTGCGTGACCCGGCCAATCCCGACAAGAAATTCGGCTACCTGCGCATCAAAACCTTTGAACTCGATCCCGCCGACGAAAACGCCGACGCCTTCGTCGAGGAGTTTAAACGCATTCTGGAACAGATGCAGCAGAAAGCCCCGCACGGCCTGATTCTCGACGTCCGCTCCAATCCCGGCGGCGTCATCGCGGCGGCCGAGCGCATCCTGCAATTGATGACCCCCGTTAAAATCGAGCCCGCGCGCTTTCACTTCATCAACAGCCAGTTCACCCGCCAGATTGCCTATTCCATGAAGGACGCCGAAAGCAATGTGCTCACCGAAGGTCAAAAAGAATGGCACCCTTGGGTGATGGACCTGCTGTCCTCGGTCACCAGCGGCGATTTCGTCACCGCCGGGCGCACCCTCACCGATCCCAATCTGGCCAACGGCGAAGTGCGCTGCTATCAGGGCCCGGTGACGCTGTTAATCGATGCCTCCTGCTACAGCGCCACCGATATTTTCGCCGCGGGCTTTCAGGACCACGGCATCGGATCCATCATCGGCGTGGACGAAAATACCGGCGGCGGCGGCGCCAATCGCTGGACCCATGCCGAACTCCTTGAAAAACTCCAGGGCGTTGCGCCTCACGTTCCCTTGAGAAAATTACCCCGCGACGCCCAGATCGGCGTCGCCATTCGCCGTTCTTCCCGCGTGGGCCGTTACGCCGGAAGTTTTCTCGAAGACGAAGGCGTGAAACGCGAATTCGCCCACATCGCCACGCGAAACGATATCCTGAACAATGATCAGGACCTGCTGGCCTTCGCCTGTAGCAAACTGGGAGCGGAACCCATTCGGTCGCTGACAATCGTGAAGGCCGAAATTCTGGAGGATGACGGCGTCAGTTTGATTGTGGAAACCTTCAATCTCTTTCGCATCGATTGTTTTGTGGATGGCTTTCAACAATGCTCTTTCGCGGTGCACGACGGCGTAAATGTATTTTGGGTTCCCACTGGCGGCCTGCCCTTTCTTCCGCCCAGCCAGATTCGCGTGGAAAGCTACGCCAAAATCACCGACGAGTTGGTGGGCGTGGAATTGAAACTGGTGGGCAACGCCACTTTCAAGTTTGTTTCGTCCACGGCGGTGGCCGCTCCATGAAGCAACTGTTCCTGCATGATCGTGCCCATCACCAAACGATCGCTTGCGATCGTGCCCGATAACCAACGAAGCCATGACCGGGCGCACCATCTCCCACTACCGCATCGGCGAGCAGCTCGGCAAGGGCGGCATGGGAGTTGTGTACAAGGCTCACGACGCCCAGCTTGATCGCACCGTCGCGTTGAAATTCCTGGCGGCCGGCGCGGTGGCCGAAGTGGACCAAAAGCGCTTCATCGCTGAAGCCCAGTCCGCCGCGCGCCTGCATCATCCCAACATCTGCCCCATCTACGAAATCAGCCAGCATGAAGGACAGATGTTCTTCGCCATGGCTTACGTGGAGGGCAAAACCATCAGCCAAATGCTCCACGCCGCGCCTTTGGGTTTCGATACCGCCGTGGACATCGCCATCCAAGTGGCCAGCGGCCTGGAAGCCGCCCACCGCAACGGCGTCATCCATCGCGATATCAAAAGCGCCAACATTGCCGTCGACGCGGACGGCCACGCCTGGATTCTGGATTTTGGCGTAGCTTTACGCGAACACGCCGATCACCTCACCGCGCCCGGCGGGGCCGTGGGCACGCCCGCCTACATGTCCCCCGAACAGGCCCGCGGCATGGCGGTGGACCATCGCACGGACCTCTGGTCGCTTGGCATTTTGCTGTTTGAAATGCTCACCGGCCACCTGCCGTTTCATCGCACCAGCCAATACAACGTACTGCACGCAATCGTCACCGAGGACGCCCCGCCCATCTCAACGTTGCAACCTGGTCTGCCAGCATCGGTGGGTCTTTTTCTTATTAAGGCGTTAGCAAAAGATCCCAACCAGCGTTGGCAATCGGCGGCGCAGATGACGGCCGAACTCCGCCAGCTTCGCGCCGCTCGTTCCGACGCCACGCAAACCATGGCCAATCCCTACTACAGCGCCAGCAACATCGCGCACGCTTCGCAGGCCCCTCTTCCATCACCCGCCCTAGCGCAGCCGCCTGTGAACCAAGCACCGCCAACCAAAAAACGCTACGCCCTGATCGCCGCTCTGCTTGTTCTGGGCATTGCCGGTGGATTTCTTGCCGCCCGCTCTACGCTCTTCACGCACGCACTGCCCGAGGAAAAACGCATCGCCGTACTACCTCTTTCCGTGGTCGGCAATGACTCCGGCGTGCAGACTCTCGCCGATGGTCTGGTCGAAACCTTAACCTCCAAGCTCAGCCAGATCGAAGAGTTTCAGGGCAAGCTGATGGTCGTGCCCGCCAGCGAAATCCGCGGCCGCCACATCACCAGCGCCGAAGCAGCCCTCCGCATCTACGGAGCCAACCTCGTCATCAGTGGCAGCGCTCAGCGTTGGAGCGATCGCATTCAGTTCACCCTCAACCTGGTCGACACCGCCACTGTGCGGCAGATTGCATCGCGCACCTTCGACTTCGACGCCACCAAACCCATCGCCCTCCGCGACGGAGCCGTCACCGGCGCCGTCCGCCTGCTCTCCCTGAAGCTCACGCCGCAATCCACCAGCTCCCTCGACGCCGGCGAAACCTTTACACCTGGTGCTTACGCGCAATATCTGGAAGGCGTGGGCTATCTCGCGCGTTACGACATCAGCGGCAACACTGACCGCGCCATCGCCAGCCTAACCAACGCAACCCGCCTCGACGCCAACTACGCCCTGGCTTTCGCCGCGCTCGGGCAGGCGCATTGGCGGAAAGCCGAGCGGGAAAGAAGCCCAACCGAAGCTCAACTAGCGCTGGACAATATTCAGAAGGCAATCCGGCTGGACCCGAAGGGAATCGATGCCCGCGTCAAACTCGGCGGAATATACAGCCAAAGCGGCCGGACCCGCGACGCGATCCAGGAGATGCAAAACGTCCTACGTCTGGCCCCTGAAAACGCCGACGCGTATCGCGTGATAGGACAAGCCTATGAGGCTGAACATCAGTATGATCAGGCGGAAATGGCTTATCGGGAGGCGATTCAGCGGCAACCGGCGAATTGGTTTGGGCACGCTACGCTTGGGCTTTTTTACATCCAACGAGGTCGCAACGCCGACGCCCGTGCTGAATACGAAGCCGCGCAGAGGCTCACGCCAGACAACGAAATCGTCTATCGCAATCTCGCTGGTATCGAACTGAAGACCGGTAATTTTCAGCGCGCATCCGACATGATTAGTAAGGCGATCAGGTTTGAGCCGAAGACAGAAACCTACTCACTGTTGGGGACTGCCTACTACTATCAGCGTCGATTCAAGGAAGCTGCCGATGCTTTAAACTCGGGAATCGCGCTTGATTCGGGGCAATATATTATTTGGGGAAATCTGGGGACCGTATACCGTCATTTACCGGGGAACCAGCAAAACGCTAAAGAGGCCTTCGAAAAGGCAATCTCACTGGCTGGAAAAACACTTCAGGTGCTAAAATCCGAGGACGATAGAACACACGCTAATCTCGCCGAATATTGGGCCAAATTAGAAAATAAATCGAAAGCGATGGCCGAAATTTCCCGGATTCCCACCATCGCGCGGCGCGCCTATATGGATCGGATCGTACTCGCTTATGAGCTGGCGGGCAACAGGAAACAGGCCGTCGCTGCCGTAAAATCGCTGCCGCCCGATGACGCGGCACTCGTGTTCCTAAAGAGCGATCCGGATCTGGAATCGCTTTGGGGCGATCCTGCACTTGCTTCTGCTAAATAGATCCAGATCGCCCCCGCGCTAATTACTGCCGCCGCACGAGAATGCAACAGCGAATGAGAGGCTTTTAGAAATGATGGGAAGAGAAGCGGATAAGTGGGCTAATTCCCGATATTCGGGTCTGGCGCCACGCCTGGCAATCCCAGAATCATCAGCAGCATATTGGCGGCTTTCACGATATCGGCCCGTACGGCTTTGGGATCAAATGCCTCTTCTCGAATCGCCTGCTGCAAAATTCCAATGGCCTGGGCAATTTTGGCTCTTTCGGTGTCGTTGGGCTGCATACAAACTCCTTAGCTTTGTCGTCCACTCGTCGTTGTCCATGCTTGGTCCACGCAATGCTTGGCATCGGCCAACGCGCGCTAGCAGTATAGCATCGCCGCGCAATACGCCCCAAAAACCGCGTCCCGCCCTCACGAAATAGTACCTCCAGTACGATAAACTATGTAGTGAACGTGGAGCAAATCGGACGTTACCGGATCACCGGGGAACTTGGCCGAGGTGCCATGGGCGTAGTGTATTCTGCCCAGGACCCCGCCATTGGCCGGATGGTTGCCATCAAGAGTATCCGCCTGGGCGATCTCACCGATGAATCCGAGCGCGCCCGCCTGCGCGACCGCCTCTTCCGTGAAGCCCAATCCGCCGGCATTCTGTCCCACCCCAACATCGTCACGATCTACGACGTCAGCGAGGAAAAAAGCGCTGAAGGTGGCAAGGCCGGCGACGCCGGAATGGCCTACGTCTTCATGGAGCTGGTCACCGGATCGTCGCTCGATCGACTGCTCGCGAAATCCCCGCCACCCAACCGCCAGACCCTGCTCAAGATGTTCCGCGAAACCGCCGCCGCCCTCGACTACGCGCACAAAAAGGGAATTGTCCATCGCGACATCAAACCCGCCAACATTATGTTGCACGAGGACGGCACCGCCAAAATCACCGATTTCGGTGTGGCCAAAATAGTCTCCCAACAAATGACCCAGGCCGGCATCCTGATGGGCACCCCCAACTACATGTCGCCCGAGCAGGTACAAACCACCGAAATCACCGGCCGCGCCGACCAGTTTTCGCTCGCCGTAATTGTCTACGAGATCCTCACCGGCCAAAAACCGTTCGCCGCCGACAACCTGCCGTCGCTGCTCTTCAAAATCGTGCGTGAAGAACCCACCCCGCCGCATCAATTGAACGCGAGCATCGGCGAAGCGATCGAGATCGTCCTGCGCCGCTCTCTTTCCAAGAGTCCCGACGCCCGCTTTGAGACCTGCACCGCCTTCATCGATGCGCTCGAAACCGCGATGAAATCCAGCGCTTGGGTTCCGCTAACCATGGCGGCTGATTCCACCAGTCCACCCCCTGAAACCCTGGCCGAAACCAGCGGCGCGACGGCAACCGAACCACCACCCGCCGAAGCAGTGCCTGCGCCGGAACCGGTAAAGACAGAGCCCGCGTCCGCCAAACCCAAGCGTTTGTTCATCGGCCTAGCCGCTCTGCTTGGCCTGTTCATCATCGGCGGCGGAACCTTCTATTGGCAAAAGATTCATCACCTTACGCCTCCGCCACCCCCGGAAGCGGCTGCGACAATCACCACCCCGCCACCAGCGCCCTCTCCCGTTGCTCCAGGCGAAAACGCGGCTCCAGAAAAAGCACCTTCGCCCGCGGCCGTCACGGAAGCGAAGAGCCCCGCCACCGCCAGCTTTCGCCTCACCACCAACCCCGCCGGTGCCGACGCCACTTTTGACGGCGACCCCGCCTCGCGCTGCACCACGCCCTGCACGATGGTGATGGCCCTGGGGCGCCACACCGTCGTTGCGCAATTTGACGGCTATCGTGATGTGGAACGCATTTTCACCTTGCCTGACGAACCCGGCTTGATCGTGAATTTAGAAGTGGCCACCGGCACACTCAGCGTCGTTACCAATCCCGCGCGCCTCGCGGTTTTGATCGACGGCCAGGAGCAGACGCAGAAAACCCCCGCCAGCTTCACCCTATCGGTGGGATCGCACAAAGTGGAAGTGATTCGCGGCGCCGAAAAGCAGGAGTTCAGCGTCGACATCCGCGACGGCGTCCTCACCCAAAAAAGAATTACCTGGAATTGAACGGAGGGTCACTTCAACCAGCACCAAGCCGCCACAGGTAAGTGTGCGGCGCTCGCATGCGCCTAAACCAATTTGTCCTGAGTTGAGGGTGACGCTCCTGCCTACCCAAACCGCATCGACGCTCATGTCGATGCATGGTTCGTGAAGACTAATCGTTCGCCGTCGTATCCAAAAACGCGCGTAAACGATGGCTTCTGCTGGGATGCCGCAATTTGCGCAAGGCTTTCGCTTCAATCTGCCGGATGCGCTCGCGGGTAACCGCAAAGTGCTGGCCTACTTCTTCCAGGGTGTGTTCGCTGCCATCCTGCAGCCCGAAGCGCATCTTGACGATTTTTTCCTCGCGTGGACTCAGCGTCTTCAGCACTTCCGCCGTCTGTTCACGCAGGTTTAAATTGATCACAGCCTCTGACGGCGACGTCACCCGCCGGTCGATGATGAAATCACCCAAATGCGATTCGTCCTCTTCGCCCACCGGAGTTTCCAGCGAAATCGGTTCCTGCGCCACCCGCAAAACCTTGCGGACTTTACCCACCGGCAATTCCATCTTTACGGCCAGCTCTTCGGTAGTGGCTTCGCGGCCCAGATCTTGTTGCAATTGCCGTTGCATGCGGACCAGTTTGTTGATGGTCTCGATCATGTGCACCGGAATGCGAATCGTCCGCGCCTGATCGGCAATCGCCCGCGTAATTGCCTGCCGCACCCACCAGGTTGCGTAGGTTGAAAACTTGTAGCCGCGCTGGTAGTCGAACTTGTCCACCGCCTTCATCAGGCCGATGTTGCCTTCCTGAATCAGATCCAGGAACTGCAATCCGCGATTGGTGTAGCGCTTGGCGATGGACACCACCAAACGCAGATTCGCCTCAATCAGTTGCTTCTTGGCGATCTCGGCTTCCAACTCGCCGCGTTCAACGATCTGCAGCGTCCTCCGCAACTCGCTGGCATTGGCGCCGCATTCTTCTTCCAGCTCTTGCAGCCTTTGGCTATGCGCCTTCAGTTCCTTGCGCAACGCCGCGGCTACCGCATGCGCTTCGTTCCCCGGCGCTTCCAAATTACGCTGAATCCGTGCAATCTCGCGCTCAATCGGCCGCAGTTCGTCCACCAACGGCCGCAATTTTGCCGCCAATGACCGCCGCGTTGCGGAGCTAAACTGAATGCCCCGAATCAGCCGCGAAACCGCCACCATGCTGCGCGCCAAACTCCAGCGCACACTGCGGTGCATCTTCGGTTTCATCCCGCGCGAAATCGATTGCAGTTTCTGCTTGAACTGTTGTGCCTTGTGATAATGCTTCTCAATCTCGTCAATGGTCGCGATCAGTTCCGCCGCCCGTTCACTGCCATCGTCCTCGGTGGCACCCAACTCGGGCGAGACCAGCAATTGGTGAATCAGTTCCGGATCGGCGCGCAGTTCATTCGGCAGCGCCAAAATTTCCTGAATCACCAGCGGCGAACGCGAAAGCGCTCTGCGCACCGCTTTTTGCCCGCGCTCAATGCGCTTGGCCAGCTCAATTTCCCCTTCGCGGGTCAGCAGCGGCACCGATCCCATTTCGCGCAAATACATGCGCACCGGATCGTTGGTCTTATCCGCCAGTTCCTGGGTTAAATCCAGTTCTCCGGGCTCTTCCCCATCCGCACCTTTTTTGTCGAATTTGTCGAACTCGATCTTCGGCTCTTCCAGAATCTCGACACCCGCCGTGTCCAGTTCCGTCAGTAGCTCGTCCAGCTCCCGGCCGCCCGGAAAATCCTCCGCCAGCAGGTCGTTCACTTCGTCATAGAGGACGTAGCCTTTTTGCTTGCCCGTGCTCATGAGCTCTTTGATCCGGCCGAATTTTTCTTCTGTTGCCACGCTTACCTGACAATCCTGTTGCGATCCCACATGCTCTTATTAACTACCAACCCCAGAACGCGCCCAATAGCCACCAGTTTACACCACCCAAACCTGGCGCCTCAGTCTCCGCGGCCGTTTTTGATACGATCGATCTCGGCCAACAAACCCAACACCTGTTCGTAATCGCCATCCCGCTCCGCCAGCTTCACCCGCTCCCGTAAATTGTCGATTTCCCGCTTTGCGATGTCCAACCCCAGCCGTTCAAGACAGGCCCGCGCCTGCTGTAGGCACGCGGCGTCGTCTCCTATCTCATCGGCAGTGCCAATCTCATGCAGTAGGGCTTTCGCCGGATCCGATAACCGGCCGTCCAGCTCCCCAAAACTGAACGGTTTGCCTTCAGCTTCATTGGAATGAACCTGCGCCCGCAGCGCATCCACAATTTCCCTGGTCACAAACCCCGCCGTCACTGCCGGCGTCAACTGCGGTAAAATCTCCCGCCGCGTTTCCTCGCTGGTCAGCATCGCATTAATAACGATACGCTCCAGCGCCGGAACCTGCGGTTTCGCCGCCGGCCCTGAACCCGGCCGATGACCGGCACTCGTCCGTCCCGCACTCGTCTGCTCTTTCCTGAACCGGTCTAGCACCAGCTTGGCATCCACGCCCAAGTACCCCGCCAAATCATTGGCCACCGCCGTGCGTTCCAGCACATCCGGAATTCTCTGCACGCTGGGCAGCAGATATTTGAACGCATCCATCCGCCCATCGGTCGTCTTCATGTCGAACTTGGTCCGCGCCCGGTCCGCCAGCCAATGAAAATATCCGCTCGCCCGCGCCAGTTTCTGCTGATACGCTTCCGCCCCATTCTGTTTGGCGTATTCATCCGGATCCAGACCGCCATCCAGCGCCACAATCTTCACATGCAGGCTCTCGTCCAGCAACAACTGAATGGCCTTCTCCGTCGCATTCGCGCCCGCATTGTCGGGGTCGAAATTCACCACCACCGTATCCGCATGCCGGCGCATAGCCCGCACCTGGGCATTCGTCAAAGCCGTGCCGCAACTTGCCACCACTTCGCGAACTCCCGCGGCGTAAACGCCAATTACGTCCATGTAGCCTTCCACCAGCACCACCCGGTTGGCCTTCCGCATCCCATCCCGAGCCCGGTTCAGGTTGTAAAGCGTAGATGTCTTCTTATAGATAGGCGTTTCAGGCGAATTCAAATATTTTGGCTGCGGCTCTTCTTTTCCCGCTGCTTTGTCTTGCTCAGACAGCAGTGCCCTGCCCCCAAACGCAATCACTTTGCCTTGTTCGTTGTGGATGGGAAACATCAGCCGTCCGCGAAAGGCGTCATAATAACCGCTGCCTTCCGTCCGCCACCGCACCAACCCCGACGCTTCCATCTGCTCCGGCGTAAACCGCTCCTCGGTCAACTTCCGCGTCAACGCCTGCCCTTGTGGATCAGAAAATCCCAGCTCAAAGGTTTCCGCCAACTCCTCCGTCAATCCGCGGCGCTTCAGATACCCGCGCGCTTCGGCCCCCGCGGTGCTCATCAACATCTGTTGATACAACTCGGTCGCCATCGCGTGCATCTCATGCAGCGCCCCGCGCAAGCGCGAATCCGGATTGGAATACTCATTGCGCTGCGGCATCGGAATGCCATTGCGCTCGGCCAATAGCTTCAGCGTCTCGGGAAAGGTCAGCCCGTCTACTTCCATCACGAACCTCAGCGCGTCCCCGCCCACTCCGCAGCCAAAGCACTTGTAAAACTGCCTGGTCTGATTCACATTGAACGACGGCGTCTTCTCCTGATGAAACGGGCACAAGCCCAAGTACCGCCCGGTGGCCCCAATCCGCCGCAGGCGCACGTACTCGCCTACAATTTTTACAATGTCGATTGACGACTTCAGCTGTTCGACGAAGTCCATGAGGAATGCCGTAGCGCCATTTGCCGCTGCATCTAGCTTAGCGAAAACCGGCAAGGCGAATACTGGCTGAACCAGAACCGGCGCTAAAAAAACTGGCCGCAACAAAACTCCCCCATTATGTTTTTTGAACCTTTTTGTTTACAGCATTGGTGCGAGGCCGGCCGCAAAACCAGCCCCACACCTTCCTCCGACTGCCAATATCTTCTAAGCGATCTGCGCTCGATTTGTCCGCCAAAATATTTCCCCAGAGCCAGCCCAAACAGTACCGCAGGTACCATCCCAAACGCCTCGCTCTCCTCAAGACCTCGCCAAAGCATTGCCAGCACAAACGCAAGCGCCTATACTGGCGGCATGCGGATTCCGTGGAAGCTCACATCCTTTTTGTCTGCGCTTGTACTCTTGCAAGCCCAGGACCAGACCATTCGGGTCACCACCCGCCTGGTTCAGGTAGTCGCCATCGTCCGCGACAAGAAAGGTCCCGTCGCCGACCTTACCAAGAAGGATTTCGAAATCACCGACGGCGGTAAAAAGCGCGAAGTCGCCACCTTCTCCATCGCCAAGGCCAGCGAGCATCCGCCCAAATCCGCGCTTCCGCCCAATACCTTCAGCAATCATCTGGACCAGGCCGACAAGAATAACGACCCGCCCGTCGCCGCTACGGTCCTCTTATTTGACAGCCTGAATACCACCTTCAAAGATCAAGCCAGTGCCCGGCAGCAGACTTTGACCTATCTGAAATCGATCGACCCGCAGAGTCCGATTGCCGTCTACGCGCTGGGCAACAAACTGAACATCCTGCACGATTTCACCGACGACCGCGCCCGCCTGACACGCGCGCTGGAGCGCTACCGCAACGGCAGTTCCACCTTGCTCGCCAACTCCAACGTCGCCGGCCTGGTGAACGATTCCACCACCACCAGCTCCGGCGCCGCTGCGGCCGCCAATCCTGGCGACATCGTCATGCCCGGCATGACCACCGACATGTTGGCCCAAATCCTGGAACCCCTCGCCACCTATTCCAACGACCGCCGCGTCGCCATGACCCTCTCCGCCATGCAGATCATCGCCAATCGCATGTCCGGCGTACCCGGCCGCAAAAATCTCATCTGGATCTCCGGCGCCTTCCCGCTGTCGCTGGCCTTTGATCGCGGCGGACTCGCCGGTGGCGGCCAGCGGCAAGTAACCTACGCCGGTCCCATGCGCGAGGCCGCCATCGCAATGGACCGCGCCAACGTCGCCATCTATCCCGTCGATGCCCGCGGACTTCTCGCCAACGACACCATCAAGGTGGAGGTGCAGACCGCCCGCGACCAGCGAAACTTGGGCTCCGGCGCATCCAACACGATGACCACCCCCGAAGAAATGGCCGGCAGCCGTGAAATCGAAACCATGAAACTCCTCGCCGATTGGACCGGCGGCAAAGCCTTCTACAACACCAACGACATTCGCGGCGCACTGAAGCAGGCTAGCGAGGACGCCGAGGTCACCTACACTCTGGGTTTCTACGTCGACGAAAAAGATTTGGATGGCAGCTATCACGATCTGAAAGTGCGGGTCAACCGCAAAGGCGTTGACGTCCGCCATCGCCGCGGCTATTTCGCCACCGCCGTGCCCGCCGCCACTTCGCAAACCGCCTCGGACATTCTCAGCAACGCCGCCTTCGCCCCCGCCGACGCCACCGGTATTGGACTCACCGCCACCATCACGCCCAATCCCGAAAACGCCGGCAGCTACATTCTCGCGCTCGGCATGGACTTGCAGACCCTACGCCTGGAAGAGAGAAACGGCAAGTGGATCGGCGGCATTAACTTCGGCGTCATCCAACAGGCCGGCGACGGCAAAGTGGTGGACACCACGGCCAATAACATTTCGCTGAACATCACCGAAGAGAATCGCAAGATTCTGTTGCGTGACGGCCTGGTCCTGCGCCTTGCCATCACCCCCGCCCCCGGCATGACCCAAATCCGCGCCGCCGTCATGGACCAAATGAGCGGCAACGCCGGCTCCCTCCGCATCACCCCGCCGATAAAGTAACTGAGAGCATCTCCCCCAACGTACGCTAAACCGGCACTGGTTTTCGGGTTCAATCGTCAACGGGTTCAGCCGTCAACGGGTTCGGCCGGCAAAAAGGCCCCACAACTTCCCGCTGCGCCGTTCCTCGCGTGAATTGGGTGTTTTTGAGTGCCATGTTTTTGAGTGCCAAGGCATCCCTATTTCCAATTAGCTCGGCACCATCGCATCGACCTCAGCCCTGCCCGGTAGCTCCGGCGGCTACGTCGGCGTCCGTTTTTGCGCAATCCCCGAACCGTCCCCATCTCCATTTCCCTTCAATCCAACCACTTCGCAAAAATCCCCGCCCGCGCGAAACCCAAACCGTTTACCCTTCAATCAGAAAGGAGTCCATCGCACTCTATCGTCGGAGGGCAGGGATCGGCCAAAAACTACTTCACTTTCTTGATCCAAGCCAATATCGGTCCTGAAACGGACTTGTCCGCCGTGTCAATCGAAAATACTTCCGACATATGGCTCTGTCCTTTTTCGAAAAACATCGCCGGGCAATGCTCGGGACCCACCTTGCACAACTCATCGTGGAAGGCTTGATTGAACGCACTCATTTTGCCGTCAATCCCGGGATCCAGTTCCGCCGTCGCCAGCATAATTTTCACCTTCGTCTCTTTGTACGCCGGCAAGGTCGAGCGCCGCAGCAATTCTTCCGGGTTAATTCCCGTGCCGCCCCTTCCTCCTGGTCCACCCGGTCCACCGGGACCCGGTTCATTCGGTCCGCCCGGTTGCCCCATCGTCCGTCCCGGCAATGCGCCCTCGGTTGAATTGTTCGGGCCTTTGCCACCGCAAGTGTATCCCGCCGAACCAGGTTGTCCAGCTGGCGGACCGAACAACCCCGGCCCGGGTGGCGGCCCCGCCGGTTGCACTGGCAGTATGTTGAACTGCCCCGACATGAAGACCACGCCCTTCAATCCCACGCCCTTCGGTCCATATAATTCCGGCCGGCCAACGTAAGTTCCCAGCGGCCCATTGCCCGCCGACTGCGCCCAGGCGAAGATGCGATCCGGGTTGCCCTTATACTTGCCGATGTTGGCCTGCACCCATTGCACCAGCGTGGAAACATCCTTCGCCGGATCGTCCCAGTTAATGCCCGGATGCCGTTGCATGTTCACGAACACCATTCCGTTCTTGGTGGCCCAGCGCCCAATGTTGTCGTAGAAAGCGTTGGCTTCTTTCACTTGCAGTTCGATTTTGTTACCCGCGCCGCCAGGGACATAGATCAAAACCGTGCGATTCGCCCCGCCTTTGTCAGCCGTGAAAATATCCACGACATCTTTCGCGTGCGATCCGAAGGACACGTCGCGCGCCACCGTGATGCCCGGATACAAAGGCGTCGCATTGCCGGTGAGATTGCTGCGAATGTCATTGGCCGGCATTAACGGCCGGTACAAAATCGCGGTGCATGCGGGATCGACAATCTGCCCGATCTTACGCAACCCCGCTTCGAGATCCGCCGGCACCTGGGCCCGCAATACACCTGCACAAGCCAGCGCGATCAACCCGCTCTGTATATACTTACGATTCATTCTTCACCTTTGTTATCACGTTTAGCCAAAGCATAGAATGCCCGCCCCCGTGGGCGCAATGGCCGTTTGGGAAACTAATTCTGGCTGGCCACTTTAACGGCCACGCCATAGGTTTGGCGTTTTTCCCAGTCCAGCATTGGCTGGTCCTGTGCGTAGTACCGCGACAATATGGCCTTGCCTCCACCCAGATTCAATTTCAGCGCCTCCTGCATAATCCGGCGGTCGTCGTCGTTGCTCAGTTTGCCGAAAATAGCCCTGCCGTCTTTATCCCGAAGCGCATTGTTTTGCAGCCTGGCCAAGAGCGCATTCAAATCCTTCTCCGCCTTCGCGCGATTGCGGGCCTGGTCCTGGCTTTCCAGAAACGCGGGAATTTCAGACTTGTCAGCGAATTCCACCAGATCGCTTCTATAGTGCGTCCCTTGTCCTGCGCTTTTGTAATACCCCACCGGCAAACAGTGCCCGCTGGTATTCAGAAATCTGGGAGCCGAATAAGCCGCCAGCGGATTTGCGCCGGCGTGATTGCGAACCAGAATGTCTCCGAAGTGTAAGGGCGAAACCTGATCCTGCAGTGCCTTCAAAGCACGCACCAGATTGCTCACCGAAGGCCGATAGTGACCACTACCATTATCGATGTAGCCCACAATGCCATTGCTGATTCCAATGTTGCCCGCACACATCACCGGCCGCCCCGAAAGAAAACTGCAATGGTTCAGGATGCCGCCTCCGTGGTTCGACGTCTGGGTATAGAACACTCCATCCTCGTCCACCGCATAAGGGGATGTACACAAGTTGTCAAAGCCGCTGGTGGTAATGGGCCGGCTTTCCTGCAACATCAGGCCACCGCTGGCGGCATTCCGCTCGCAAGCCAATCCCTGGCCGGAAAACACCACTTGATATTTCCACTTTTCGGAGTCCTCAATATACAGCACATTATCGGGATTATTCTCCTCGGCCCGTACTTTGCGGAGATGTTCGAAAAGGTACTTTTCGCCGGACCCGCCCGGGTCTGGGTTCGCGTGCGCCTTGGTTAGCCACTCATCCGGATCCAGCGGCGCGTTGGGATCATGACCCACTCGCGCATGCCCAGGCGAATGCATTTCCGACCACACATGCTGCACCATCGGCTTCATCCCCGGCTTGTACCCGCCAGTGACCTCCTTGAGTTTTTTCCAGCGCAAGCGCGCTAGCGTCACGTCCGTCTGGCGCTTTAGCATATACACCGCATCCAGACGCTGCTGCTTGTGCCCGCGCGGCGTGGCCAGATAGACTTCCACTGCTGCCAGCAAATTTACCGCCGCCTGCCACAGATCCGCCGTGGACGAATTATTCAGGGCCGCCAGTTTGGAATAGGCCTCGACACAAGTGTCAATGGCGCGGATCTCCGGAGTGCCACGCCGATCCATGAATTGAAACCGCGCCGCCGAACTGGCCGCCAGCCATTCCTGCAAGGTCGGAATCTCAGCATCGGGCCGGTACAGAGGATTGTAGTTCTTTGGATCGTATTGGACGTCCTTCATGGTGCGCCTCCCTGTTTGAGATTCTAGCCCAGTTAGCCGGCAAAGAGTGCGGGGGGCCGCGACTCGATCAAGAAACACTGCCGCCGCACTCCGTTCCGCCCGCTGTTACCTGGAAGGATTAAGTGGCTTGGCTGCTATGCGTTTCAAAGGCCGGAGGCTACTGAACTGGCGGCACAAGGTACTTAGTTCACTTTCTAGGCTATTCTAGAACTAGGCAAACCGAGATGAAAAGCATCAACATGCACGACGCCAAAACCAATCTTTCGCGTTACGTCGCGAAGCTGGCGCCTGGCGATTCGCTGGTCCTGTGCAATCGCAACCAACCGGTAGCAGAGATCCGTTTGTTGGCCGGCAAATCCAAGAAACCACGCATTGGCGCGGCCAAAGGACTAAAGGTTCCGGATTCATTCTTCGACCGGTTACCGGAGTCGGTATTAAAAAAGTTTTCTGGCGAATGAAGATCCTATTGGACACCTGTACGTTTTTGTGGATCGCGGCGGATTCCGCGCAGCTCAGCAATACGGCACGCACCGCTTTTTTGGACCCCGGAAACGTTCGCTATTTGAGCACTGCCGCTGCTTGGGAAATTGCCATCAAGTATGCGTTGGGCCGGCTCCCGTTGCCGCAAAAACCAGAAATTTTTGTGCCCAAGATCCGCGATCAAAGTGGCATTGAATCTTTCGCGATCGACGAAGAATCTGCGTTACACAGTTCTAAGTTGCCACCGCTGCACAACGACCCATTCGACCGCATCATCGTGGCCCAGGCAGTGGTTCATGGAATGACGATATTGACCCCGGATGACGCCATCGCGCAATACGCCGCGCGTGTGCTCTGGTAGGTTTATACTCCGGCCACTCGCTTCCGTCCATATAAGAAATAGATCGCCAGGCCAATCGCCAACCAGACAAAAAAGCGGATCCACGTCTCCAGCGGCAAGCTGAGCATCAACACCAGACAACACAGCATCGATAGCGCCGGGAGAAATGGCACCCAGGGAACACGGAAACTGCGTGGACGATCCGGTTGCGCGCGGCGCAGAATAATCACTCCGGCCGACACCACCATGAACGCAAACAGCGTGCCGATGTTGGTGAGATCGCCCAGCGTTCCAATATCCCAAATGCCCGCCGGAATGCCCACCAGGAAACCGGCGATCCAGGTGCTGATGTGCGGGGTTTCATACTTGGGATGAATGCGCGAAAACAGATCTGGCAATAGCCGGTCACGAGACATGGCAAACCAGATGCGCGCCTGCCCGTACTGAAACACCAGCAGCGAACTGATCATCCCCAGCAGGGCGCCCACCGTAACGATCAGCCGCAGCCGGTTATAGCCCAAAGCCTTCAGCGCGTTCGCCACCGGCGCGTCGTTATTCAGTGATTGCCACGGCGCAATGCCCGTCAGTACCAAGGCGACGCCGGAATAGAGCAGCGCGCAAGCCACCAACGTAATCAAAATGCCCAAGGGCATATCGCGCTGCGGGCGCTTGCACTCTTCCGCGGCCGTGGAGACGGAGTCGAACCCGATGTAAGCAAAAAACACAATCGCACCGCCGGTGAGCACGCCACCAAAACCGTTGGGCATGAACGGATGCCAGTTGGAAGTTTTCACGGCGCCGGCGGCGCCAAAAATGAAAAGCAGAATCGCGACGACTTTAATCACCACCATCGTACTATTGGCATTGGCCGATTCCTTCACGCCACGCACCAACACCCAGCTCAGCAGCATCAGCAAGACGAACGCAGGAACGTTGAAAATAGCGCCGGTCCATTTCCCCTCCACCAGCACCGGTCCGGAAAGGGCCATGGGCAAATGAAAACCGAAAAGGTTATCCAGCAGATCATTTATATACGCGCCAAAGCCCACGGCAACCGCCATGTTGGAGACGGCATATTCCAGAATCAAATCCCAGCCGATGATCCACGCGAAGATTTCGCCCAGCGTCGCATAGGCGTAGGTGTAGGCGCTGCCCGCCACCGGAATCATGGAAGCCAGCTCTGCATAACACAGCGCCGCAAAACCACAGGCAATGGCCACCAGGATGAAGGAAAGTGAAATGGCGGGACCGGCACCAGGGCGGCCAAACGTGCCCACCGCGTGGCGGCCGCTGATGATCAAATCGAGCACCGGCGCTTTGAAGATGGAAGGGTAATCAAACTTCAGCCCCGCCGCCGCCGTGCCCGTAAAAGTAAAAATACCCGAGCCAATCACCGACCCAACGCCCAACGCCACCAAACTGCCCAGGCCCAGCGTCTTGCGTAAACGCCCGTGCGTGGTTTCCCCAGCGGCGATCAGCGATTCAATACTCTTGGTGCGGGTCAGGCTGGTTCCCCGATAGCGATGTGAAGAAGTGGGCATTCGCGTTCCGCCAAAACTATTATGGTAACGAGGTTGGAGAACGAACGGCGAGGGGGGCGTAGTTGGTGCCGGAGGTGGGACTTGAACCCACACGCCCAGTGAAGTGCGCCGGATTTTGAGTCCGGTTCGTCTGCCAATTCCGACACTCCGGCATTAACGGGCTTTTTCTATTCTAGCCGATTTCGCCAGCGAAATCAGAATCTAGCCGATTTCGTTTGCGAAATCAGAAAAGTTCCCCGGAAGTTCGCTGAATGGTTCAACGGCGCGGCGCGGGCGCTCCACCGGGTGCGCGCACCGTTGAATTCAGATTGCAATCGAGCAGAACCGTGCAGACGCAGAAGCGTTCGCAGTGGGCCGGTTGCGTGGCGGGTTTGGCCATGGTCTTACGGTATTCCGGATACATGGTCTGCGCGCCGCCGCGGGTGGCCTCATTCGGCAATCCGTACCAGTCAGAAACTTCGCTGAGAAACGTATTTTTGCCAATCAAATGATGCGGAACTGAGCCCACCGGCGCAGGCACTTCCGGAACATACTCGCAGTACACTTGCACGTCGTGTTGGCCGGGGTCCAGGTACCAGTTTTGGCTGCGGACAAGCGGCTCAGTTAGAAAAACGGGGTCTTCGGTAACGACGACCACAGTGAGGAAATCGCCATGGCGCGTCCAGTGTTCGGTGATGATGCGCTTATCGCTACTGGGAATTCCGTTGCGGCGCAGGTAGTTGGGCTTGAGATTCGTGGTGGTGATAGTCAGCATATTGCCCTCCCACACACCGGTGGAAAATCCCTGAAAGGTATACGCTTCGTTGTCATCGGGACGAGGCCGCCCATCCATCCAGATCGTGCGCACACTGCCCCAAGCCGGCATGTAGGTACGAAAAGCGGTGACGTCCTGGTTCATGCTATTGATGTCGCGCCACACGCGCAAATTGCCCAGGCCGCGCATTCCGTAATCGGATGAGTGGGGCCGGCATTGGTATTCCTGCACCACCGAAATGCGGTCGGCATCGTAGCTATCCGCGCGTAAACGGGCCGCGTCATTCAGCGGCATGCCCATGTAGTCGCCCAGTTCGGGACCGGGCAAGCGTTCCGGTCCATCTTCGTGATAAAGCGGCGCCCATTCGCCGGTGAAATCGACCTGGGCTAACAGCGGCAAACCTAACCCAAACGCGATAAAGAAACTGAGTGTTCGCATATTTTTCCTCATGTATTAACGCGCCGAACACGGCGAGGGATCCCACTTCGATCCGTCGCGCTCCTTCTTGAAATCGGAACTGGTCACCCAGGGTCCAGTGAGATATAGCGGGTCGCGCACAATGCTGGTGACGGTGAACCACTCATCGCCATTGCGTTCTTTGTGGTAATCGTAATATTCGTTCAACACGGCGCCGGCGCTGTAGGGAATACCGTTTTTGCGCAAAAAACCGGGCCGCAGATTCGCGGTGATCACTTCGAGCGACCTGCCATGCGTGCCATCACGAGTGGCGAAAATAGGAAACAGATCGGGTAGATTGCTGCCGCGCGGAGGCCGCTCCCAATTGGCGATGGAATAGCCTTGCCAACTCTGCTCTCCTGCTTGTCCCGCTTTGCCGTCAAAGTGAAACAAGCGCGTTTGCGTGCCGTAGTCGGTCTCCAGCTTCAACGTGTTGTCGTCCTGCCAAGTGAAGCGAACGCGGCCAGGCAAACGCATGATGGCCGGCGCGCCGTAGGCTTTGCATTGCGTGTCCGCCGCTTCCTCTTTTGCCGGGTCCCAGGCTTCGCCCACTTTGCGCGCTTCTGCGGTGACCGGTATGCTGGCGAAATCGCCCTTCAAGGGGGTCACCATCCGCCAACGCCAATCTTCCGAGATGACCGAGACCCAGGTGCCGGTGAGATCCACAGGCGCAGCGGCTTTCGGCGAGCGGGGAGGTTGCGGCGGGCCGGGTGGCTGGGCGAAAACGAGTGGCGCAAATGCCAGCAAAAAGACTGCGCTTTTCATGTAACTTGCCCCCATTACTTGCCCCCCAAACTTTTGTAGACAGACTCGACGAAGACGTCGCCGGACCCGTAGCGCGTATCGTAATCTAGCGTCAACTTCTCCGCTTTCACTTGGGAAAGATTCAGGCCGCGCTTAAGCGCATCACGCACACGATCGCGGATGATGGTGACCATATCGCGGTATTCCACCACGTCGGCCTCATCGCAAATGCGGCCGTGGCCGGGCACCACTTTAGTTCCGCCTTCCTGCAGTTGTTCGGGAACGGTCAGGTGCAGGATCTGATTGAGCGCCGCGATTTCTCCATCGATGCTGCCGCCGCGGGCGAGGTCAATGAACGGGTAGCGCTCGGGAGTAAAAATATCGCCGGTGCTTAAGACGTCCGACCGGCGGAAGAACACCATGGTGTCGCCATCGGTATGCGCCTTGGGTGCGTGAATGAGAATCACGGCCTCGCCGTTGAAGGAAAAATCTTTGGTCGGCGTATCGTATTCGTGATTGGGCAGACCGGTTTGCTTTTCGGGAGTCTGCTTGCCAGTGACGGGCTGAGTCATGCGGTTCAGCACATTTTCGTGCGCGATCACAGTGGCCCCGCGGCCTTCGCCGGGCGAGAGGCCGGTGGCCCCCATTTTTTCAAGCGGTTCATTGCCGCCCACGTGATCAGGATGGATATGTGTATCGATGATGATGCGGATAGGCAACGGGGTCAGCTTCTTTACCTCGGCTGCAATGCGCGGGGCCAAAGGCGCGAACATGGTGTCTACCAGAAGCGCCCCATCCTTGCCCACTTGAATGGTGATGTTGCCGCCAGGGCCGAACAGCGTGTACACGTTGCCCTGCACCGGCAGCACCTTCAGCGGAGCGGTTTCCAGATTCGGCGGCTGCGGTTGGGCTGGCAGGGCAGCTTGTACCGCCAGCAGCAACGGGATCACAAAAGAGATTCTTGGCACGTTCCATATTTTACTCCGCGCCACCGCCTTGGCGATACGGCCGAAAGAGGAATTGCGTCACATTCAGGGCAAATTGATGGGCGGGGCAAATTTATGCGTGGGTGCTAAACAAAGAAACGGGCCGCGCCTTCACCGAAGTGGTGAGAACGCGGCCCGCTGGTTGGTTGGTGTTTTTGGTAACTATTCCGCCAGCGTATCTTCCACCGGGGCTTCGCCTTCGCTCAGGCCACCGGCATAAAGGGCGCGGGTTTCCTCGTCGTAACCGGGGATGGCGTCCAGGGCAACAGCTTCCTGTTCCGGCACCACTTCTTCCTCTATATCCTCGCCGGCAATCTTCACGCCACGGTAATAATCCATACCAGTGCCCGCCGGAATCAGGCGGCCCATGATGACGTTTTCCTTCAAGCCGCGCAAATAATCGACGCGGCCGTTGATCGCGGCTTCGGTCAACACGCGCGTGGTTTCCTGGAAGCTGGCCGCCGAAATAAACGAATCGGTGGAGAGCGAAGCCTTGGTGATGCCCAGCAGCACGGTTTTGCCCTGCGCTGGAGTGCCACCCGCCTCGATCACACGCCCGTTTTCTTCGCGGAACTTGAATTTATCGACAACTTCCTCTGGCAGGAATTCGCTATCGCCGATATCTTCCACCTTCACCCAGCGCATCATCTGGCGGGCGATCACTTCCAGGTGCTTGTCGTTGATGTTCACGCCCTGCAGACGATACACTTCCTGGATTTCGTTCACCAGGTACTTCTGCAGTTCCTTTTCGCCCAGCACGGCCATAATGTCGTGAGGGTTGCGCGGGCCATCCATCAAAGGATCGCCGGCGCGGACGCGTTCGCCTTCTTGTACGTTGATATGCACGCCGCGCGGCAAGGAGTATTCGCGCTGCTCACCATCGTCGCCGATGATGTAGATTTTGCGCATACCCTTGGAGATTTCGCCGTATTTCACCGAGCCGTTGATTTCGCTGATCACCGCGGTTTCGCGCGGCTTGCGGGCTTCAAACAGTTCGACGACGCGGGGCAGACCGCCGGTAATATCTTTGGTCTTGGTGGTCGCGCGCGGGATCTTGGCCAGCACATCACCCGCGTGAACTTCGTCGCCGTCCGATACGGTTAAGTGCGCGTGCATCGGCATCAGATAGCGTTTTTCGTCATGCTTGCCGCCGCCGGTGGGGCGCACCAGAATGGCGGGGACGCGCTTTTCGTCGGTGGAATCCATCACCACCCACTGCGAGCGGCCCGTGATTTCATCCACTTGTTCCTGCATGGTCAAGCCGTCGGTCAGGTCCTTGAAATGAACCGTGCCGCTGACTTCCGTCAGGATCGAGAACGTGTAGGGATCCCACTCCAGCAGCACGTCGTTGGTTTTGACTTTGGCGCCGTCGGCAAAATAGATCTTGGCGCCGTAGACCACCTGATAACGTTCTTTTTCGCGGCCCTTGTCGTCCAAAATCGCCACGATGCCGTTGCGGTTCATGGCGATCAATTCGCCCTTGGCGTTCTTAACCGTGGTGACGCCGTGGAACTTCACGAAGCCATTCGATTTCGAATCCTGCTTGGATTGTTCCGCCGAACCCGTGGCCGCGCCGCCGATGTGGAAGGTACGCATGGTCAACTGCGTGCCTGGTTCACCGATGGACTGCGCTGAAATGATACCCACGGCCTCGCCGCGTTCTACCATTTTGCCGGTGGCCAAATTGCGCCCGTAGCAAAGCTGGCAAACGCCGCGCTTCGATTCGCAGGTGAGCACCGAACGGATCTTCACGCGTTCAATACCCGCCGCCTGAATCGCTGCGGCCAGGTCTTCCGTAATCTCCGAACTCACACGGACAATGACGTTGCCTTCGTAATCCATTTGATCTTCGAGTGCTACGCGGCCCACAATACGGTCGCGCAGAGGCTCGATGATTTCGCCCGATTCAATGATGGGCTCGACGTACAGACCGTCGCTGGTGCCGCAATCGTCTTCAGTGACAATCACGTCCTGGGCAACATCACATAAACGCCGGGTGAGATAGCCCGAGTCAGCGGTTTTCAGCGCAGTATCCGCCAAGCCCTTGCGGGCGCCGTGCGTGGAAATGAAGTACTGCAGCACGTTCAGTCCTTCGCGGAAGTTCGCGGTGATAGGCGTTTCGATGATTTCGCCGGAGGGCTTGGCCATCAAACCGCGCATACCGGACAGCTGGCGGATCTGCTGTTTCGAACCGCGCGCGCCGGAATCCGCCATGATGTAAATCGGATTGAGGTAACGGCCCGTGCGGTCGTCTTCCTCCATCGTTTTAAACATTTCTTCCGAAACACGTTCAGTCACTTTCGACCAGATTTCAATGATTTTGTTGTAGCGCTCCCCGTGCGTAATGGCGCCTTCCTGGTATTGCGACTGCACTTCGATCACAGCCTTTTCGGCGTCCTTCACCAGGCCAGCTTTTTCGCCGGGAACAATCATGTCGTCGATGCCGATGGAGATGCCCGCGCGGGTGGCGTACAGGAACCCAAGCGATTTCACCTTATCCAGCATGTTGACGGTTACCGCCAGCCCAAATTTCAGATAGCAATACTGCACCATCTGCGAAAGGCCCTTTTTCTTCAACAGGCCGTTCAGGAACGGCATGTCTTCGGGCAGCGTGTCGTTCAAAATGACTCGGCCCACGGTAGTGTCCATGTACTGCTTGCTGAACTCGATGGGTTCGGTGTGCAGCAGGTTCTGGTTGTCGAACGCCTTCACCAGATCGATCACCTTGCCGGTGTAGCGCAGCTTGATGGGCGTGAGCGTTTCCACTTCCCCCATTTCAAGCGCGATCAATACGTCGTTGATGGAGGCGAACGTACGGCCTTCACCCTTGGTGCCGGGGCGCATTTTGGTCAGATAATACAGGCCCAAAACCATGTCCTGCGTGGGCACAGCGATTGGCGAACCATGCGCCGGCGACAGAATATTGTTGGACGATAGCATCAAGGTTGACGCTTCGATCTGCGCTTCGGGAGACAACGGAATGTGCACGGCCATCTGATCGCCGTCAAAATCCGCGTTAAAAGCAGTGCAAGTGAGCGGGTGCAGCTTGATGGCCTTGCCTTCGACCAGCACCGGCTCAAATGCCTGAATACCCAAACGGTGCAAAGTTGGCGCGCGGTTCAGCAGAATGGGATGATCCTTGATGACTTCTTCCAGAATGTCCCACACGACGGGGTCCTGCTGTTCGACAAACTCTTTCGCTTGTTTAATGGTCGTGCAATGGCCGCGCTGTTCCAGACGGTGATAGATGAAGGGCTTAAATAACTCAAGCGCCATCTTCTTGGGCAGACCGCACTGGTGCAACTTCAACTCTGGTCCAACCACGATCACCGAGCGGCCGGAATAATCCACGCGTTTTCCGAGCAAGTTCTGCCGGAAGCGGCCCTGCTTGCCTTTCAGCGTGTCAGACAAAGATTTCAGCGGGCGATTGTTGGCGCCGCGCAAAACGCGTCCACGGCGGCCGTTGTCGAAGAGTGCATCGACGGCCTCCTGCAACATGCGCTTTTCGTTGCGGACAATCACGTCGGGCGCGTGGAGGTCGATCAATTTCTTAAGACGATTGTTGCGGTTGATCACGCGGCGGTACAGATCGTTCAAATCGGACGTCGCGAAGCGGCCACCATCCAAAGGCACCAACGGGCGCAGTTCCGGCGGAATCACCGGGATGACGTCCAGAATCATCCACTCCGGCTTGTTGCCGGACTTGCGGAAACTTTCGGCGACGCGCAGACGCTTGGCGAACTTCAGCTTCTTCTGCTGCGAGACTTCGGTCTTCATCTTCTCGCGGATTTCCAGACTGAGAGCCTCGCAATCCACCTTTTTGAGAAGATCCTTGATGCCCTCAGCGCCCATCATGGCAACGAATTTGCCAGGGAACTCCTGGTCCAGCTGACGCTTGCGTTCGTCGCTGATCACTTCGCCTTTTTTCAGGTCCGCCACTTCACCCGGATCGACCACGACGAAAGCTTCGAAGTACAGCACGCGTTCCAGTTCACGCAGAGTGATGTCGAGCAAATAGCCGATACGCGACGGCAGTCCCTTAAAGAACCAAACGTGCGAGCACGGGCTGGCCAGTTCAATGTGCCCCAGGCGTTCCCGGCGTACGCGCGAAAGCGTTACTTCCACGCCGCACTTATCGCAGATCACGCCGCGATGTTTCATGCGCTTGTACTTGCCGCACAAGCATTCCCAATCCGCGATGGGTCCGAAGATGCGGGCGCAAAACAAGCCGTCGCGTTCAGGTTTGAAAGTACGGTAGTTAATGGTCTCGGGCTTGGTGACTTCCCCGTGCGACCAACTCCGGATTTTTTCCGGAGACGCCAGGGAAATGCGAATGGAGTCAAAGTCTGCAATCAGATTGGAGCGATCGTAGGGAGTGGATCGGTACATAATTTATCTCCTATTTGCCTTTTGCCAAACACGCCACAAACAACACGACACACACGACATGAGACACATGACTTGACACACAACAGCGCGCTAATCCGCCGCCAGCGCGGTGTCCAGAATTTCCGGCTGCTTCTTCATCAGTTCCACGTCCAGGCACAACGATTGCAATTCCCGGATCAGAACGTTGAAGCTTTCCGGCACGCCAGGCTCGGCCGCGGCCTCGCCTTTGACGATCGCTTCGTAGATCTTCGCACGGCCATAGACGTCGTCCGATTTCGCGGTCAATAATTCCTGCAGAACGTAAGCCGCACCGTAGGCTTCCAGTGCCCAAACTTCCATTTCGCCAAAACGCTGTCCGCCAAACTGAGCCTTGCCGCCCAACGGTTGCTGGGTGATCAACGAGTACGGCCCGATGGAGCGGGCGTGAATCTTGTCGTCCACCAAGTGGGACAACTTCAACATATAGATGTAGCCAACGGTCACCGGCTGTTCGAACAACGTCCCGCTGATGCCGTCATGCAGTTGAACCTTGCCTGAACTCGGCAACTTCGCGGCCTTCAACTGATCTTTGATATCTTTTTCTGTCGCGCCGTCAAATACCGGCGTGGCGAAGCGGACGCCCAAAGCCTTGGCGGCCCAACCCAAGTGGGTTTC
>JANXYJ010000098.1 GCA_025350105.1 Terriglobia bacterium
GAGTTCGACATCATCTACGGCGAAGGCATTTCTAAAGAAGGCGATCTGATCGACATGGGCGTGACGCACAATCTGGTGGAAAAGAGCGGGTCGTGGTACAGCTTCAAAGGCGAACGCATCGGCCAGGGCCGCGAGAACGCACGCCAGTTCATGAAAGACAATCCGGATTCACGCTTAAAGCTGGACACGGAGCTGCGCAAGGTGTTGGGCTTGGTAAAGAGCGACGCTGTCGATGTACCAGCAGCAGTAGCCGCGCCAGTGGCGGTTGTGGGGAAAGCCCGCGCGTAGGAACAAGCTCGTAAAAAAGACTCGCAAAGACCCATGCCGCAGCCTGGGCCTAGGCTTAGCGCACTGCGCGCTTCTTGGTGGGCCGCCGTGTTGGGATCACGCTTGGTATCACGCTTGGTATCACGTTGATGATCGCCCGCAAGGCGGCATTGACAGACTCGCTGTCCTTGAAAACCCGCGCCACATCGTCAGATAAAAGCACGACGACCGCTTTCGACCCAGCTCGCCCAGCAAAACGATTGGGACGAGCCTGCAAATAGTCCAAGCGGTATTCCTTCCGCAAATCGTCAACCGTGGATTTGGCCGCCGATCTAGCCGCGGACTTAGTCACGGATGTTTTCTTCATGATCCCTCCGTTCCCTCTTGGTAGCCATTCGTGCGCTGATCATTCAAACTCGCCCAGGAAACCGTTCAATGAAGCTAACGATTAAAAGCCGATTCAAAATCGAATCTCCATTTTGATCTCACGACGCTCAGAATCCGAGTGATCCTCATCTGGAAAGATCCGCGCCAAGGTATCGTCGAAAACGAAACAAGCTTCGTCGAAACTCACACCATGCTTACACGCGTTTGTCGTGGCCTTCGCTGGAACCCATTCAAATACGACTGACATAAGTCTTTCGCAAACAAGTCTCGTGCAAACCAAAAGCCCGGGCCGAGCACGATGTTAGCTCTGGCAAGCATTCCCGAGCCGACGCCGTCTCTTCGTAGCAAACATTTCTTTAGCACAATGTTTTTGCACCCCTCGAAAACCCCAGTAAATACGAGGTTTTGCATAAGCAGTTACTCTTAGTACTTGCATGAGGTCCAGTCGTAATCCGTACTTCGAATTTACGTCAGCACGAAATTTTTGCGATAGTACGTGGTACCTTTTTACCTTAACAACACCAAAATACTAGTACATTTCAATGCAAGTGCTAGAACCTACGTGTTGGCCCGTGGCGTGCAGTCCTACATGAAGATCATCGGGTAGACTGCCAACACCCGGATTCGGAGGAGTCCAAAATGATCTTGCAAAGGGTTCACTTTGCAAGCATTCGTCGGTAGGATCCTCACGAACTTCCGTGTAATCGCGGAGGCTAACCAGCTGTTACGCAGGTTGGCAAGTGATTGGCGCTACAACTTCGCTCAAATGGGCCGATAGTTCTATAACTGTCAGAACCTGAATTTTCAAGAAAAAACAGGCCGCAGGGGAGAACTGCGCCCAAACGTAAGACGCAATGCAAGGAGCAAATTCAAACTATGCCGTACCCAGTGTGTATCCGCATCCCGACGAAAACCCTATTCGCACTCACATTATCTATCCTGACATCGTTCGTGAGTACCGCCAGCGCCCAAGCCGCCACACCGCATATTTCTTATTCCGATCTCATCAGTGGACCTAATACCGGCGGCGAAAGCAATTTTGGCGCGTACGTCACGGTCTACGGTAAGAACTTCGGCGCCACCCAAGGCAGTTCCACCGTCACCGTTGGTGGCGGCGCTGCGGTGAAATATCCCATTTGGACCGACACAAAAGTCACCTTCCAACTGGGCGCCACCGCAGGCACCGGAAACATTCAGGTGAATACTTCCGCCGGTGCTTCCAACGGCGTGCCGTTCACGGTGCGCGCCGGCAATATCTATTTCGTGTCGACGTCGGGTAACGACGCCAACACGGGCGCATTCGCTTCCCCTTGGAACACTTTGCTAAAAGCGCGCAACACCATGCAAAGCGGCGATACGGTTTATGCCATGAACGGTGTCAGCCAAAGCAGCGACGATGGCGAAGGCTGGAACGCCGATTTCACTTTGCGCGCCGAATGGTGCAGCGCCTCCGGACCGCCGCGCGCGATCGTAGCTTATCCCGGCGCCACGGCCACCATCGGTAACGCCAGCGAATCGAATCAAGCCATGTCGGGCTTGCGCACCACCGATTTCAGCGCCACCAACGGAGCGTGCCTGGGCAACTACGTATTCGCCGGACTCAATTTCCGTGGGACCAATCCCGCCGGGATCTCGGGCGGCACGAACTGGCGCTTCGCCGGGAACGACATCACTTGCCCTGCCGCCATGGGCAACGGCGGCGGCGCTTGCTTTGAATCGAGCCAGGCCAGCAACATCGCTTTCCTGGGCAACAACGTTCACGACGCCGGCGCGGCCAATGCTTCCGCGCTATTTCAAGGTGTCTATTTTTCTACGGACAGTAACCACGTGGAGATGGCCTACAACACGGTCTCGAACGTGAAGGGATGCCGCGGAGTGCAGATTCACTCTTCGCCTATTCTCGGCGGCGGCCCCAGCGATCCCACGGGCTACAACATGTACGACATCAACATCCACGACAACGTCATTCACGATATCCAGTGCGATGGCATCGTCATCGCCACCATCGATCCGTCGAAGGGCGCGGTGCAGGTGTGGAATAACGTGATCTATAACGCCGGTAAGGGCCCCAACAATCCGGAAGGCTCCGGCAACTGGTCCTGCGTCTACATTCCCGGCACCACCAACGATGGCCCGGCGGGTACTGGCACAGTGGACATCTACAACAACACCATGTACAACTGCGGCAGCTTCGCTTCGCCACCCTGGGGTGATGCCAACAACGCGGTAGAAAACGGCGGCGGCAATCAGAACATCCGCATCCGCATGCGCAACAATCTGATTTTCCAAACTTCCAGCGCGCCGTACCTTACCATCTATGGCCCTTCGCAAACTTGCCCGGATGGCCAGAACTGCCCGCAGATCTACGGCAGCAACAACCTGTTCTTCGGCAACGGACCCGCGCCGGTAAACCCGAACATCACGGGCTCGCTGAATGTGGACCCGAAGCTGCTGAACGTTGGCGCGTTTGATTTCCATCTGGCCGCCGGTAGTCCGGCGGGCACCGCAGGCACGGCCACAGGACAGCTTTATGATTTGGATGGCATTGCGCTGGGCTCCGCGATTCCCATCGGTGCTTATACGCTGGGCACCGGCACCGGTATTACGCCGCCGTCGATTAACCTCTCGCCCAACTCCATCAGCCTGACCGGCGGCGGCACGCAGCAGTTCACCGCCACCGTCACCGGCGCCAGCGGCGCCACCGTGAACTGGAGCATGAATCCCAGCATGGGAACTTTGCTGAACGGCATATACACGGCGCCAGCCAGCATCGCCGCCACGCAAACCGTCACCATCACGGCTTCGCTGGCGGGCAACGCTTCCGTCACCGCCACTGCCAGCGTGACGCTGAATCCGCCCACGGCGCCTACCATTTCGTTGACGCCCACCACGGTCACCGTCAACGCCGGACAGACGCAACAATTTAAGGCCACGCCCAGCAACGGCGGCGCGGTCAGCTGGTCGCTTAGTCCCACCGTCGGCACGATGTCGGCCACCGGCCTCTACACTGCGCCGGCCACTATGAGCTCGTCGCAGAAGATCACCGCCAAGGCCACGTTGACGGCCAACACAAACGTCAGCGCCAGCGCCACCGTCACGGTGAACCCGCCGGCGACGGCGGCCGTTACACTGACGCCATCGTCGTCCAGCCTAAGCGCCAGCCAAACGCAGCAATTCACGGCTACCGTCACCAACAGCGCCAGCACGGCGGTAACCTGGTCGCTCAGCGGAACCGGTACGCTCAGCGCCGCTGGCTTCTACACCGCGCCCGCCAGCATCCCCGCGCAAACCACGGCCACGGTCACCGCGAAACTAACCAGCGACCCCACCAAAACCACCAGCGCCTCCATCACCTTAAACCCGGTGGGAACCGGCGGAGGCGGCAATGGCTACACGGTCACGCTCACGCCCATCGGAACTTCTTCTTTACAGGTGATGTGGACCGCACCCGCCAATCGTCCCTTCAACGATTGGATCTCGCTCACTTCTCCGGGTGCACCCACCTGGTGGAATCTGTGGGAGCAAAACACCAATGGCACCACCGGCGGCAGCGTAATTGTGCCCATGCCCGCGGGCCCGGCGCAATTCGACTTCGCCTACTTCACCGCCGGCAGCTACAACCAAGTGGCCGTCAGCAAGAGCTTCGCGGTGAATACCGTTGGCTTTAATCTGTCGGAAACCCCCGCGAAACCGGTGCACGGAACCACCGTCACCGTAAATTGGGTGGCGCCCTCCGGCCGGCCCAGCGACGATTGGATCGCCCTTTACAAACTGGGCGCCCAAGGCGACAAATACCTCTGGTACGCGAACACCAACGGAGCCACCAGTGGCACGGCAACATTCAAGGCTCCCGCAACCGCGGGGTCGTATGAACTCCGCTACATGGACAACGGTTATGCCAACGTGCAAAGCGTTCCCCTCACGGTGCAGTAACCGTGAGCGGGATTGCCAGCGATGCCCGCCGGGCTTTTCAATGATTCGTTGTTCGACTACGCACCGACAACGTTAAATCCGGCAGCGTTGGCCGCCCCGGTTGAGCGCCTTGTACAAACCACAAACGCGCCAGCCGGGGTTCCAGCAAGCCGGGATGCGGAGAGTTGCACTGAAACGGTAGAGGAGGAAGCTGCCCTTCAGTGTCGTTCAACTCCCCCGCATCCCGGCTTCGCTATTTTCAGCGGAATGAATTCAGGCCCGCAGCCGGGCCGCCGCCCACGGCGCAACCGCCAGCCACAACAAACCCAAAGGCATCAGCCCGCCGTGTGGCAAATCGTAATCTGCAAGAATCCGGTCCCACCCAGCGCCCAGCGCGCGACCCAACAGGACCTCAAAGCCCAACGTCAACACCATCCAGCCAACGCCGATCATCAATAGCGTACGCGTTGTCAACCGCGGCCCAATTCAGCGGATCGACAAAAGTATAACCACCAGAATCAACAGCGAACCGATGCCCACACCGATTTGCCGTGCACGAAAATCTCCCACCACCGGCGCCAGATACAGGCTTCGCAGAATACCGTGAACCGTTTCCACCAGCATCAGCAGAGTCCAAATCAACCCCGCACGCGCGATCATATTCTCTTCTTAACCATCCAATACACCGGCAGGCCAAGCAAAATAATCGCCAGCCCGGGCAACGTCGTCGCCGGACGATAAATCAGCAACACTACCAAAATCACTGACGCGCCCACGATGTACAGTGCCGGTACCAGCGGATAGCCAATCGCTTTATAAGGACGCTCCGCGTGTGGCCGCTTGGCCCGCAAAACGAACACGCCAGCGATGGTCAAAATGTAGAAAATCAGCGCCGCGCTGATCACGTAATCCAACAAATTGCTGTACAAATTTCCGAACGCTTGCGTCTCCGCGTTATAGGTGCGCGGCAAAACCAGCACCACGGTCCACAACGCCTGCAAGATCAAAGCCCGGCCCGGCACTTGTGCGTGATTCAGCGTGGCCGCGCCCCGAAAGAACAACCTGTCGCCCGCCATCGCATAAAAAGCCCGCGAGCCCGCCAGCACCATTCCGTTAATGCAGCCGAATGTCGAGATCATGATGGCGATCGCCATGATGATGGCGCCCGCGCCCGAAAGCGTGGTATCAGATAGGACCGCCCCCACCATCGCCGTCGCCACGCGATCCTGCGGCGCGTTCTGAATCTGCGCCAACGGCAGCACCACCAAATACGCCACATTCGCCAACAAATACAATACGGTGACGATGCCCGTCCCCAGCGCCAGCGAGAGCGGAACATTGCGCCGCGGGTGGTCCACTTCTCCCGCGGTAAACGTAATATTGTTCCACGCATCGGAGGAAAACAGCGAACCGGTTTGCGCCACACACATGGCCACTAATAATCCAAACGCGGTGACCGGCGCGAGTCCGGAACCTACCGGTACAAATCCACGGGCAGTCCACAGATTGCCGAAATTCTCCGCCACGCTGGTTTTGTTCCAGCCAACGAAAATCCCCAGCGCGATCAACCCTAACAGGCTCCCCAACTTCGCCACCGTGAAAACATTCTGCACGCGCTTGCCATAGTGCACGCCCAGCGAGTTGGTCCAACTGAGAAACAGAATCACAACAATTGCCACCAGTTGCGCCGTGGACAGCGAAACCGCATAGCCCGCTGTTATATGAATGGGTCTGATGATGTAGTGCGTCTCGGCAATTTTCGGCCATAAAACACCGAAATAACGCGCGAACGCGACGCCGACGGCGGCGATGGTGCCGGTTTGGATCACGGTGAACAGGGTCCAGCCGTAGAGGAATCCCCACATCGGTGAAAACGCATCGCGCAGATAAACGTACTGTCCGCCTGCGCGGGGCATCATCGCGGCCAGTTCACCGTAGGACAACGCGGCGGTCAGCGTAAGAATGCCCGTCACGAGCCAACTGGCCAAAAGCCAGCCTGGGCTCCCCACATTGCGCGACATTTCAGCCGCCACCAAAAAAATGCCCGATCCAATCATGGACCCGGCCACAATCATGGTGGAGTCAAAAAGACTCAGGCTACGCTTGAGTTCGTTTCGCACGGCGGCTTGTGACGAGTATAGCGGAGCACACCGCCTGTTCGATAACTCCTGAGGTCTGATAATGAAGATGTGCCTGTATCT
>JANXYJ010000126.1 GCA_025350105.1 Terriglobia bacterium
TCTGGAATTCGGCCAGATGTTTCGCCGTTTTGGCAGCGAAGTTGCCATCCTGGAAGCAGGACCCCGGCTGATCCAACGCGAGGATCAGGACGTATCCGACGCTGTTCGGGACATTCTTGAAGCAGAGGGCGTCCGCATTCACGCCGGGGTAAAGGTGACGCAGCTTGCCAAGCAGGGCGAGGAGATTCTGGTCACGGCTGACAGCGCGGGGAAATCAGTCGAGATTCGCGGCTCACATCTTTTGTTTGCCATTGGGCGGCGCCCCAATACCAGCGATTTGGGATTGGACAAAGCTGGCGTTGCCGTTGACGCGCGCGGCTACATCCAGGTTGACGATCAATTGCGCACGAATGTTGCTGGTATCTGGGCGATTGTAATGGCAAAGGCGCGTTCACCCACACCGCCTATAACGATTTTGAAATTGTTGCCGCAAATATTTTGGATCCCAATTTGGTCCAGGATCATCCAAGCCAGAGTAGTCCGCGCCTAGGTCCACGATTGCTAAGTGATCGAATTCAGGCTTACGCATTGTATATCGATCCACCATTGGGCCGCGTTGGCATGACGGAAGCTGAGGTTCTGCGTAGCGGCCGCAAAGCGTTGATGGGAAAACGTATGATGACCCGCGTAGGGCGTGCGGTCGAAAAAGGAGAAACACAGGGTTTCATGAAAATCTTGGTGGATGCCGAAACACATCAGATCCTGGGCGCTGCCTTGCTGGGTACAGGTTGCGATGAGGCCGTGCATTCCATCCTCGACATCATGTACGCCAAGGCGCCCTACACCGTGGTTCAGCGCGCCATGCACATTCACCCGACCGTGTCCGAGCTGATTCCAACGATGCTTGGAGAGCTCCTGCCCCTTTCCGCTTGAATAGGAGGCTTTCGTGATTGCTGCTTCTGAAGATGTTGAGGCTCGGCGAGTACTTCTGGATCGCTTGACGGAAGCACGAACGCAAACTGACAAGCTATTTGAACTGGTCCATCCGGACTTTTTGTACCAGCGGCCCATCCCGGAAAGACATCGCATCATTTTCTATCTGGGACATCTGGAAGCGTTCGATTGGAACTTGTTGCAGCCGCGTATTCCCGGTGCCAAAGTATTTGATGCCGAATTCGATCACCTTTTTGCGTTCGGGATCGATCCGGTGGACGGCGGGCTCCCCACGGATCAGCCTGCGGACTGGCCTGCCAGAGAACTCATCGGACGCTATCGGACGAAAATCCGGACAACTCTTGATGCGGCGCTCTCGTACTCGCATCTGGCGGACTGGGCAGGTGATGAGTCTTCCCGCCTGCTGCTGAATGTCATGATTGAACATCGCCTGATGCATGCGGAGACGCTCGCCTACATGCTGCATCAAATGCCGTTCGAACAAAAGGGAAGGGAAACGCAGGCGGTGGTTCCAGAAATGGTTCGTAAAACGGTTCACGCGCCAAACGATTTTATAGAAATTCCCGCTGGCCGAGCCACACTTGGACTCGCACACGATGCGGCAAGCTTTGGTTGGGACAACGAGTACAACCTGAACGCAATCGATGTGCCCGCCTTCGTGATTGACGGTTACAAAGTGACCAACGGCCAGTATCTAAAGTTTGTGCAGGCCGGTGGGTACCAGGCACGCAGCTTGTGGTCCTCCCAAGGCTGGGATTGGAAGGAAAAGGAGGGCATCTGGGGTCCGCTTCTGTGGATCAAACCGGAGAATCAGGGCAAGCCTTGGCGTTATCGCGCGATGTTTGATCAACTTCCCTTGCCCCTGGATTGGCCGGTTTACGTGAGCCACGCCGAGGCTAGCGCCTACGCGGCATGGGCCGGGAAAAGACTGCCCACGGAGGCCGAATGGCATCGCGCGGCATACGGAACATTTCATGACATCGAAAGCAATTTCCCCTGGGGCGCTGAACCACCCGGTGTCCAACATGGTTGTTTTCACTTGAAGCGATGGGATCCTTCGCCAGCAGCCGCATCTCCGGCGGGCGGGTCTGCGTTTGGCGTAACCGGTCTGATGGCCAACGGATGGGAATGGACGTCGAGCCTGTTTCAGCCTTTTCCCGGCTTCCGGCCATTTCCTTTTTATGAAGGCTACTCCGCAAACTTCTTCGATGGCATGCACTACGTGATGAAGGGAGGCTCGCCGAGGACCGCGCATTGCATGTTGCGGCGTTCCTTTCGAAATTGGTTTCAGCCCCATTACCAATACGTTTATGCTGGATTCCGCTGCGCGGAATCATAACCTGATTGAGAGGAATAATATGCAGCCCAAAATGGTTCTTGCGCACGAAACCACTGATTTTGCCACTTTTGCCGCCGACGTGCGCGCCGGCTTATCCAAGCCAATTGGCAAAAAGGAGCTGCCTTCGAAATATCTGTATGACACCATTGGGTCGAAACTGTTTGAGGTGATTGCAGAACTTCCCGAATACGGATTGAGCCGCGCGGACGAACGCCTGCTGCGCGAACATGCGCAAGAAATTGTCCGGCGCATTCCGGGCGACGTCATCCTCTGTGAACTGGGAAGCGGCAGCGGCAAAAAAACGCGTTGGATTCTGGAAGCGCTTTCCCGGCGCCGCCACACCTACTACTTCCCCATTGAAATCTCCCCAGCCGCGCTCGCCGTTTGTGAGCGCGAACTGGCTGATATCGACTCCGTCGGCATCGTTGGGCTGGAGCGCGAATACCTGGACGGACTGCTGGAAGTGTCCGCCCGCCGGCGGGAGGGCCAACGCATTTTGGTGCTGTTTCTGGGGAGTACGATTGGAAATTTCAGCCATCCCGCCGACGCTGCCTTTCTGAGCGAAATTCGCAGAATCCTGCAACCAGGAGACGCGCTGCTGCTGGGCACCGATTTACAAAAGCCCATTCCGCAGTTGATCGACGCCTACGACGATCCGCTGGGAGTAACGGCGGCGTTCAACTTGAATCTGCTGTCGCGCATCAACCGGGAATTGGATGGCGGCTTTGTGCTGGCTCAGTTTCAGCATCAAGCGCGCTTCAACCCGGAAACCAGCAGCGTCGAGATGCATCTTCAATCATTACGGCGCCAGTCGGTTGCCATAGCCAAGGCGGATATCACGGTTGCTTTTGAACAAGGCGAGACAATCTGGACCGAAAACAGTCATAAATATTCCCAGTCAGAAGTGGCCAGCCTGGTGGCGGCGGCAGGCTGGACTTGTGAGGCACAGTGGATTGACCAGGCGTGGCCCTTTGCGGAGAGCCTGCTGAGAGTGCAGAACACTCAATCGTTCAACACGGCAAAGTCCAACATGAAATAATGCAGTGTCATGCCCTTGGTCGAATTTCGCAACGTGTCTTATGAGATCGCGGGCAAGCCGATTCTCTCGGGCATCAATCTGACGGTGGAACAGGGCGAGACGCTGGTCCTTTTAGGCCGCAGCGGTTCCGGCAAAAGTACGGCGCTGAAATTGACCAACGGAATGCTCTTCCCAACCTCCGGACAAATTTTCGTGGAAGGAAAGTCCACCCGCGAGTGGGACCCGATCAAACTCAAACGCCACATTGGCTACGTGATCCAGGATGTGGGCCTGTTTCCGCATTTCACTGTTGCCCGCAACATTGGGCTGGTTCCCACGTTAGAGGGTTGGAAGCAGGCCGACGTCGCGCATAGAGTGGACCAGTTGATGAATACGATGGGCATGCCTGCTGCCGAATTCCGGTCACGCTATCCGCGCCAACTTTCTGGAGGGCAACGCCAAAGAGTGGGAGTAGCGCGGGCCCTGGCGGCCGATCCGCCAGTCCTTTTGTTCGACGAGCCCTTTGGTGCACTGGACCCTGTCACACGGTTTGAGTTGCAACAACAGTTCCTGCAATTACAACGCGACTTCCAGAAAACCTCCATCTTCGTCACCCACGATGTGCGCGAAGCGATTCGCCTGGGCAGTAGAATTGCTTTGCTGGTGGATGGCCACGTGGAAATGATCGCGAAACCGGCTGAATTTCAACAGGCTAAAACCGGGGAGGCCCGCGCCTTCCTGGCTTGTTTATGATGGGATACCCATGCGTTCCGATCTGATCAACGACATCCTTCGCTTGACTGGTGAGCATCTGACACTGGTCGCCACCGCTATGGCCATCGCCATCGCTCTGGGTATCCCATTGGGAATCCTGGTGGCGCGAACGAGCGCCGCTGGAAGGTTGCTGCTAGGGGTGTCAAGCGTCGTTCAAACTATTCCCAGCCTGGCATTATTCGGTTTCCTAATCCCTATTCCCTTTATCGGAGGCATTGGCAAGCGCACGGTAATCGTCGCCTTGGTTTTGTACGCTCTGCTGCCGATTCTGCGCAATACTTTCGTGGGAATTCAAAACATTGACGCCGCGGTTTGCGATTCCGCGGTTGCCATGGGGATGACCCCGGGCCAACTTCTGCGCCTGGTGCAATTGCCGCTAGCGGCCCGGACCATCATCGCGGGTATTCGCGTCGCCACAGTCACCACTATTGGTACGGCTACCATCGCAGCGGCCATCGGTGGCGGCGGATTGGGTGTCTTCATTTTCCGCGGTGTTGCTTCCGTCGACACCGCACAGATTCTTGCCGGTGCTATTCCGGCCGCTGTCATCGCCCTACTTGCTGATGGAGGATTAGGATGGCTGGAACAAAGACTCTCACCTGTATAACTGCATTGCTGTGTATAACAGCGCTATTGGTGCTTGGTGGTTGCTCCACCGAAACAACCAAGCCCGCCATCCGGGTGGGCTCGAAAAACTTCACGGAGCAAGTGGTGTTGGGTGAGATCATCGCCCAGCATCTGGAACACCGGCTCCACGGTACGGTGGAACGTAGCCTGAATCTGGGCGGCACTCTACTGGCGCATCAGGCACTGCTCAATCGCCAGATCGATCTCTATCCCGAATACACCGGCACGGCGCTGGCTGCGATTCTCAAAGACTCCATCCAAACCGATCCCGCAAGTGTGTTGGCGCACATCAAGTCCGAGTACCTGCGGAAATTTCAACTGGAGTGGCTGGACCCGCTGGGTATCGATGATAGCTTCGCCATGGTGGTGAGTGGGCCAGAGGCGCGTGCCCAGCGCCTTGAGACCTTGACCGACGCAACGAAAGCGGCAAGCGCCTGGACGCTGGGCGTTGGCTATGAGTTTGAGCAGCGCTCGGACGGTCTGGCTGCGCTTGAAAAAAGCTACCATCTGCGCTGGAAAGGCTCACCCAAAACCATGGACCTCGGCCTTCTCTATAAAGCGATGGAGCAGGGTCAGGTGAGTATGATTGCCGCCAACTCTACTGACGGGCTGCTGGCCAAGCTGGACCTTACCGTCCTCCGCGACGATCTACATGCCTTCCCTCCTTATCAGGTAGGGATCGTCGCACGGCAGCAAGCCCTGCAGACCACCCCGGGTCTACGTGAGGCGCTGCAAGAGTTGTCGGGTAAATTCACCAACCAACAAATGCAAAGTTTGAATCTGCAGGTGGATGCTCAACACCGCCCGGTGGCTCAAGTGGCGGCGGAGTTTCTGAAGCAGTCCAGACTGGACTAATGCTTCTTCCGAACCACTATGCGAATTCCGTAGTCGCATAGCGATACGGGTTTGACACCAGCCCTTGGGATGCAATATGCTTTTCGATACCGCACAAATGGCTGATCTATTTTGAGCTGCGGTTTCAGGGAGGCTATTTTGAAGCAAAACGAACCACGTTATTTGTTCGCCAAGTTGTTCGCCAAAGGGCTACAACTCATTCTGCTCGCGCTCTTCGGTGCGGGCCTGTTTTCGAGTCACCTGAATGCGCAGGGCACCAGCGCTACGGTTCAAGGAACGGTTACGGATTCGTCCGGCGCTGTCATCGCAACTGCCACCGTACAGGTGAAAAATACCAATACCGGACAAACCCAGAACGTGCCCACCAGCGCGCAGGGCCGCTATACTGCTGTAGACCTGCCGATCGGCACCTATGATGTCACGGCAACGGCAAATGGTTTTCAGACTACCCTGCGCAAAGGCATTGTTCTCACGGTAGGCGCACAGACGGTGGTGGACTTCTCCATGGCCGTGGGCCAGTCCCAGCAGACCGTTACTGTTGAAGGTGCGGTTTCGCAGGTGGATACGGTTTCCTCTACGCTTTCCGCGAATGTCGAACAAAAACAAATTACGGACCTGCCTCTGAATGGCCGCAACTTTACGGACTTGGTGGCGCTGGTTCCCGGCATCGCTTCGGGGGGCCAGGTGGGCAATGGCGGCAGCAATCTTCTGTATGGCAACCAGAATAACTTTTCGGTCTCTGGCGCTCGATCGGAAGGCCAAGCGTACCTGTTAGACAATCAGGATATCCAAGGCTTCTGGGCCCACGGGTCAGGCTCTGGCGTGATGGGCACCACGCTCGGCATCGAAGCCATCGCCGAATTTGCGGTTTTCACCAACACCTACAACGCCCAGTTCGGCGGCAACGGCGCGGTGGTGAACACGGCCAGCAAGTCAGGCACCAACGCCTTTCACGGCACGGCTTATGAGTTTTTGCGCAACAGCGCCCTGGATGCCCTAACTTCTTCGATGGAACATCAGCGCCTCCGTTCAAACAGAACGAATTTGGCGGCAGCATTGGCGGGCCCATCAAAAAAGACAAATTGTTCTTCTTCGCCAACGACGAGGAATTGAAACGAAATTTGGGCCGCACCGTGATTGCGATCGTTCCTGACGCCAATGCTCACCAGGGACTTTTGCCCTGCGCTTCGGTGCCGAGCGTCCCTTGCAACTTCACTACTGGTTTGGCTTCCGTGGGTGTTAGTCCTAAAACGGCCGCCATCCTGGCGCTGTATCCGCTCCCCACGGGTCCTGGCAACACACTGCCCCAGGTAGACTCGGAGATCGGTTCAGAAAATTACCTCTTGGGACGGGTGGATTACACGCTTTCCGACAAGGATTCGTTGTTTTTCCGCTACGTGCGCGACTTCGCCGATACGACGTTGCCTTTCTTTGGCTCGCCAATCTCACCACGTTGGCCGGAAGTCGGTCAAACTCGCAACCAGTTCGCGACCATCGAGCATCGTCGCATCATCAACCCAACGCTCGTGAACCTGTTGCGCGTCAGTTTCACCCGCAGCCGGGAAACTGACGTGCAAGGGAAGCCGGATCAAGTGGCAGCGTTGGACTTCTTCCCCGAACGCCATCAGAACGGCGGTGTCAACATCACCGGCCTCACCAACATCGGAACCAGCATCTACGCCCCGCTCCTGGAAGTGCAAAACAAGTTCCCCATCGCCGACGATGTGATCTGGACCAAGGGCGCGCATAGCGTGAAAATTGGCGGTGTCTTCAGCCGCGTCCAGAGCAACTTCCAACAACAAGGCTGGTGGGGAGGTTTTTATACGTTCCCCAGTCTGACGGCTTTTCTGCAGGGAAACCCAAGCCTGTTCCAAGGGCCGGAGCCGGGTTTGACTGACAGCTACCGTGATTTTCGCGAATTCGAAGTGGACGGGTATATCCACGACGAGTGGAAGGCGCTTCCCAAATTGACCGTAAACATTGGACTCCGCTATGAGTTCATCAGTAATCCTCACACGGTAAAGCACCCCATCAACGCGATCATCCACCCGCCGTTTGGAACTTATCAATCGGTCAGCAACGTTTTCGCGTCCAATCCCGCGGTGAGGAATTTTGATCCACGAGTCGGTTTGGCTTTTGATCCGTTCAAGGACCATAAGACCTCGATCCGGGCCGGAGCCGGCATCTTCTTCAACCCGATTCGCGCGCGGTCTTACGCCTCCGGCTATTACTTCAATACGCCGTACGCGCTGGCATTCATTCCAAACCCGCAGTTCCCCAACCCGTTCCCGGGGGCGCTTCCTCCGCCGGCCCAGTTGGTTGGTATTGACTACAATACGTCGCAGACACCGCGCATGTATCAGTGGAATATCAACATCCAGCGTGAACTCTTCGCAGCTACCACTCTGACCGTGGGTTATGTTGGTTCGCGCGGCGTGCATTTGTATGGGAACCGCGATATCAATCCGATTCAGCCTTCGATAGTGAATGGTGCCACGGTCTTTGGTGTTCCGCGTGGCGGAGGGCTCACCGGTTTCACCAGTAATCCCCGGCTAAATCCAGCGGCCTCCTCGCTCAGTAGTGCAGGTACCGTCGCGGACTCCAATTACAACTCCCTGCAAGTGGGGCTGAACCGCCGGTTTACCAAGGGCTTACAGGCCCAGGCCTCCTATACCTGGTCAAAGTGTATGGATGATGCATCCGGCACATCCGGACTGGAAGCCGGCCAACCCTGGACCTATCCATTGAACGGGTCCTTCGACCGGGGACGGTGCCAGTTTGACCGCCCGCAGGTTTTCAAGCTCAGCGGCGTCTATGCACTGCCTTTCAGAGGGAACCGTTTGGTTTCCGGGTGGCAGTTGAGCGGTGGACTAACCGAGCAAAGTGGACCGCCTTGGAACCCGATCATCGGATTTGATCAAACCGGCAACACGATCGCTAATCAGCGTCCGAACATCAATGCGCCAGCGGGTTCAATCTACACTGGCAACATCAACCAGTGGGCCACACCGGGGGCATTCGCGCTTCCCGCCGCGGGCGCCTTTGGCAATTTGCAGCGTAACTATTTACACGGCCCCGGCATCTCGAACCTGGATTTTTCTGCCAGCAAGGAAACCCGTATCATGGAACAGCTGCGGCTCCAATTCCGCGCCGAATTTTTCAATCTCTTTAACCATGCAGACTTTGGGCTTCCCGGTGGTATCGGCGGCAGCGCCGCTCCGAACAGCGCGTTCCTGCAGGCGGCCAATGGTGGCGGTGTCCCGAATTCTGTTTTCGGCAAAATTACTACCACTACCAACAATTCCCGGCAGATTCAGCTCGCACTCAAGCTGATCTTCTAGTCCGGCGAGTTCCCGTAAAGCAAAAAGCGAGCCCTTCTCCCTAGGAGGGCTCGCTTTTATTTGTTTTCGCGCTGAGCTTGAAATATATGGAGCTGGCGGAGGGAGTTGAACCCCCGACCCTCTGATTACAAATCAGATGTAAGTAGAGGAAATCCCCAACAAAACCACTAGTTTACATGGCTATTGCGTGGCAGAACGAGGGTTGAATCGGAAGGTTTTTTCATCTTGGAAAGCTTTTCACGAATCTGTTCCATGCTGGCGTGGGTGTACCGGTGCGTCATTTGCATACTGGAGTGACCGAGCATTTTCATGCGCTGCGCATCACTCAGTCCAAGCTCATCGGCCAAGCTTGCCCAAGTATGGCGAAGAGAGTGCCAGTCCACCCAAGGCAGCCCTATAGCCCTGGCGGCAGGTTTTAACTTACGTGCGTGTGCGTTATGGGCGTCTAACGGCTTTCCTGGGATTGATGACGCAAAGATCGGATCTTCAATCTCTACGTCTCCTGTGCGCATTGCCGCCAACAAATCCGCTATCCAAGTCTGCAAGGGTACCTCGCGTGGTTTGCGGTTTTTCGGACAAGACTTCCACCGGCCTTTGGTGAACGTGTCAGCTACAACTACGTGCGAGTATTCGCCGGCGTGAAAGCGTTTCCATTTAAGCCCTAGCGCTTCGCCGATTCGCATGCCGGTGGTGGCTAGCAATAAAATCAGCGTGCTGGTAGGTTCTGCGGCCGCGCGG
>JANXYJ010000184.1 GCA_025350105.1 Terriglobia bacterium
GGCATCGTAGGATGCCACGCTGCCTCGCGAAGTGCAGCACGGATAATCGGGCGTTGATGCCGAAAATTCTTCTGAAGAAGAAATTGGCACATACAAATTGCCTGCGTAAAATGTCGGAGCGGCGGTGACGCGGGCGGTGAAGTGCTTGTCCACTTTTTGCGTCCACAACAACTCGCCGGTCTGCGCGTTCAAGGCGTAAATATCAGCGTGGGCATCACCAAAGAACACGCCGTATTTTGCCGTGGCGTGCTTCACCGGTGCAACGGTGATGGCATTGCGTACGCTGCCTTTGGTTTGATATGACCAATAAATGCAGCCGGTTTTCGCATCCAGCGAATAGATGTAGCCGATGTCGGTGCCGACGAATACTCGGCCCGAAACCACAGTTGGTTGGCCGAAAGCGGAGACGCCTGTGGGATAGCCGAAGGCCCATTTCAGTTTCAGCCTGGGGACATCCGCGGCGGTCATACCCGCATTCTTCGCGTTTTGGAAGCGCGAGTTGGTGTTGTCCACGCCCCAACCGTTCCATGCCGGACCCGCCGCCGGATTGGCCATCGGCGGATTGGCCGGGCAATGATTGGGCATGTTTTTGCCATCGCCGGATTGCATGCTACCCATCGGGCGGCCGCTCATAAAAAGGGCCAAGGTGCGGATTTCGGCGTCCGACATCCCCTGTGCCTGTGGCTTCATCACGCCGGTGGTCAGCGCTTCATAAATATGTTCCGGCGTCATTTCACGAATAGCGGAAGGGAGCGGTGCACGCTCCACCGCAGGGTTGCCGTGGCACTTCATGCACTTGGTTTGAAACGTGAAGAAGCCGAACTCGGTGCCGCTGGGACGGGCGCCGGGCTCCTGTGCGAACGCGATGAACGGCAGCAGCACCAAAACAGCGGCGCGCAAAAATGTTTTCATTGAAAAACTCCTGAAGATGCTTTAGACAATTGCGCGAAGCGCCGCCTGCATCGATTTTTAGTATACTGCGGACGGGAAGGTTCCCATGCGAAAAAGCCTGAAAATTTGCCTGCGGTTTGCCGCGCTGAATATTCTCTTGATCACGGCTGCCGGACTGTTTTTCGCACAAACACCGTCGGTGCCCACGCCTGCCCCGTTGGCCGCCTCCGACGAAATTTACGCGTGTCCCATGGACCCCGATGTCCGTGGCCACAAGCCAGGTGAAGTTTGCCCGCGTTGCGGAATGAAGCTGGTGGCGGGCATTCCCGATCCGGTGGAATACACCATGGACCTGAAGGTCGCGCCCGCCGCGCCGAAACCGCTGCAGCCCGCGAAATTCCAGTTCATCATTCGCGATCCGTGGAAGGATCGGCCGGTGACCAAGTATCAGGAGGTGCACGAAAAACTGTTCCACCTGTTTGTGGTGGGGCCGGACATGAAGTTTTTCCTGCACGATCATCCGATTTATCGCGAAGACGGATCGTTCGATTACACGACCGCGCTGCCTACGCCCGGAATGTATCGATTGCTGGGGGATTTTTACCCCGATGGCGCCACGCCGCAGTTGATTGCCAAGAGCGTGATTGTGCCGGGGCAGGCGCCACCGCCGGCGCAATTGAGCCGCGATTATTCGACGAAATCGGTGGAGAACATGGATGTGGAACTGGTGACGGATCCTCCCGTACCCATTGCGCATTCGAAGACGATGATGTTTTTCAAAGTAAAACCGGGCGACGGGTTGCAGAAGCTTTTAGGCGCCTGGGGGCACTTGCTGGCGGCCAGCGACGATTTGATCGATATGATTCACACGCACCCTTTTTTGGCGGACGGCGGGCCGGAAATTCAGTTCAACATCATTTTTCCGCGAGCGACCAAGTACAGGGTTTGGGTGCAGTTCCAACGCAACGGCGTGGTGAATACAGCGCATTTTGATATACCGGTGGAAGAGCTGAAGTAAGCTGCATTGGCTCGCGGCACGCCTGGGCGGCTGTCACCAGTGGCGTTTGCGTGCGGGATTCAAGCGTCCCTAGGGTCTGGGAAATTCAAAAACCGGAAGGCCCGACTGCGCGGTACACCTCAGACGAATCCTGGGCACGTAATATTCGGAGCAACTGCCTGTTGCTCCTGGATTTAGCGTGGATTATTAGCGGTCCTTTTCGTCAGTATGGCCAGACCGTCTCAAACATATTTCTTGAGAAATCCGCCCAGACTTGCTCACTACCGTTAAATGTATCTGTTGCGCAGCGCACGGCTCTGACGCCGCCAGAAGAATTCTCATGAGAGTTTTCCCTACCCTTCGGCACCAATTGACATGCAAACAGGCCTGAATTCCGCCGACCGCGCACGGCTGATCATGCAGATGCTTCAGCAGATGGACAAGCAGTTTGGCAAGGGCAGCGTGCAGCAGTTGGGCGCCCGGACGGTGCTGCCAGTGAACGTGATTCCCAGCGGGTCCATTTCGCTGGACGCGGCGCTGGGGGTGGGCGGGTTTCCGCGCGGGCGGGTGATCGAAGTTTTCGGGCCGGAATCTTCGGGGAAGACGACGCTTGCATTGCACGTGATTGCCCAGGCACAAGCCGCTGGCGGAACTGCGGCGTTCATTGATGCCGAGCACGCACTGGATCCCACTTATGCCCGCAACCTGGGCGTGGACATCGAGAGCCTGATTGTTTCCCAGCCCGATTGCGGGGAGCAGGCCCTGGAGATCACAAATTCGCTGGTGGCCTCAAATGTGGTTGACGTGATTGTGGTTGATTCCGTCGCCGCGCTGGTGCCGAAAGCGGAACTGGAAGGCGAAATGGGCGATAGCTTCATGGGTTTGCATGCAAGGCTGATGTCGCAGGCCATGCGCAAAATCACCGCGGCGCTTTCCCGCGCCAATGCGGTGCTCATCTTTATCAATCAAGTCCGCGAAAAGATCGGCGTGGTGTTCGGCAATCCCGAGACCACCACCGGTGGGCGCGCGCTGAAGTTTTACTCTTCGGTCCGCATTGAAGTTCGCCGCATGGGTGCGCTAAAGGACGGCGAAACGGTGGTAGGTAACCGGACCAAAATCAAGGTAGTGAAGAACAAAGTGGCCGCGCCGTTTCGCGAAGTGGAAGTGGACATTCTTTACGGCCAGGGTATTTCTCGCGAGGGCGATTTAATCGACCTGGGAGCCACACACGAAATCGTGGAGAAATCGGGCTCCTGGTTCAGCTTTGACGGCGAGCGCCTGGGCCAGGGCCGGGAAAACGCCCGCACGTTTTTGCGGGAGAATATCGCGGTGCGGGACAAGCTGGAAAAGGCCCTGCGGGTGAAGTTGGGACTGGAAATTCAGCCGGCGAAAGCGGAGGCGAAGGGGGCGGGGGCTTAACTTTATTTCCCCAGCATCATTTCCCCAGCATCGCGGCGATCTGCGCGCGCATCTGTTGCGTCACTTTTTCGCGGTCGCGAATCGTCAGGCCTTCGGTAGGGATGGGTTCTCCGATCCGCAATCGCACCGGACCCCGATGGAACACCTGTGAGTTCATCGGCAGAACTTCGCGGGTACCGATCAACGCCATGGGGATCACCGGCACTTGGGCCTTGATCGCCAAGTAAGCCGCACCGTCCTTGAACTCCTGCAATTCGCCCGTTTCCGAGCGTCCGCCTTCAGGGAAAATCAGCAACGACATCGACTTTTCCTGAACCATTTCCGCGGCGCGTGACAGCGTTTTCAGCGCTCCACGGGGATCTTCCAGAGGCACGGGAACATGGCCGGCCTGCTTCAAATGCGTACCCATGAAGGGGATGCGGAACAGTTCCTCTTTCGCCAGGAAGCGAAACGGCAGGCGAATGTGGGTGAGGATGACCGGCGTGTCCATGTAGCTCAAGTGGTTCGGACAAAAGACGTACTTTTTGGTTGGGTCGACTCTTTCGAGCCCTTCGACGGTGACCTTCGCGCCGGCGAACCACAGCAAAGACCGCGACCACACGCGGCCGATGCGCAAAGCGGTGGCTCCGCTCGGGTCAAACATCATGGCGGCGAAACTCACGCAGCCACAAACAATCGTCGAAAGAATGAACAGAGGGTCGACCACAAACCAGCTCCAAACCAGCGCAAACGAGAAACCGTCGCGCTTGGGTCCGGTTGGGCCGGTGGTCTCCGCCATCATTTGGCTACCAGGGCTACTTCGCATATAATCCCGTAAAAGGCCATGAATTCTTATTGTAAGAGGCCGCGCGCACTTCGCCAACCAGATACAAGGAACCGGTGACCACGATGACGTCCTCGGCCGAAGCCTCGGCGGCGGCCAGATGCAGCGCGTCAACCGGTGTGGCTGCGGTGCGGGGCGACCGCACTCCCAGCTTCACCGCCAATTCCGTCAGTTCGCCGGGCGATAACGCGCGTGCAAGGGCGGGTGCGGTGCAGATCAACTCATCGGCTAGTGGAAACAAAATACGCCCAACTTGTTCTGCTGCTTTGTCGCGCATAGCGGCGAAAATCATCCACATTTTGCGATGCTTGCAGTGTTGCTTCAGATAGCGAGCCAGCGCATGAGCACCAGCCGGATTGTGTGCGCCATCCAGCAGCACATCCGGATTGGGCGAAATATATTCCAAACGGCCGGGCCAACGCGTTTCCGCGATGCCTTCGGCGATATGCGCGGGCGCTACGCCCAGCTCTTGCAATGCCAGCAGCGCGGTGATGGCGTTATCCATCTGATGATCACCCGGCAAATTCACGTGAATCGTTGGAAAACCTGCAGTTGAGAAGCGGCTGGAGCGGGCGTCGATGTCGACGTCCGTGATGGGCAGCTCCGCCGCACGAATGATACGAATGCCCAATTTCTTGGCGCGCGCGTCCAGCACAAGTTCGGCGTCGGGTCTTTGCTTAGAGAAGACCGCTGGCACACCGGACTTCAGAATCCCCGCCTTTTCGGCGGCGATCAGTTCAATCGTATCGCCCAGCCAGGCTTCGTGATCCATATCAACGGGGGTGATCACGGTGAGCGCTGGCTGCACTACATTGGTGCAATCCAGGCGCCCGCCCAAGCCCACTTCGACCACGGCTGTCTGCACGCCCGCTTCGCGAAACAGCCAGAACGCCATGGCGGTGATGGTTTCGAAGTAGCTGGGATGTTCGAACGGCAAGGTGAGCGCGGCTTCATGCACCACGTCGAATGCGCGCGAGAATCGCGCCGGCGAAACCGGCATGCCGTCCACCTGAATGCGCTCTGTCGGTTCGATCAAATGCGGCGAGATAAACAGCCCGGTACGCACTCCCGCGGAGCGTAAACCGGAATCGATCGTCGCGCAAATCGAGCCTTTGCCATTGGTGCCGGCGACATGAACGACGCGAAAACTGCGTTCGGGATTGCCCAGCAAAGCAAGAAGCTGCGTGATGCGCTCCAGGCCCAGCTTGGCGGTTTTCATTTCATTGCCCAGCGCGTAGAGGAACTGGACGGAATCGGGGTAGGTCATGCGTGCTTGTATTGGGGCGTGCTTGTGTTTTGAGGTCAGGCGTTCAGGTCGAAGGCCTGCGATAGCGGTATCTCGATGGCGGGGTTTTGGGTTCGCAGAACTTCGCACGCCGCGCCGCCCCGATCATTTTGGCTGTAGCACAGCGCGCTTTTTTCTTCGGGATCGATCACCCACACAAATTGGACGCCGATCGACAAGTACTCTTGAATTTTTGGTGTCATGCGCACCATGCGGTCTTCCGGCGAAAGGATTTCGACGGCCAAAAACGGAGCCACTTGTGGAATTCCCGTGCCGATATTGTCATCGCGCCAGACTGCCAGATCCGCTACGCGATAGCGTCGGGGATTGATTTGAACGCGGATCTCAGTAACAATGCGAATTCCCAAACGTGAGCGCAGCGGCCACATGAGACGTGTCAAATTTGCTTGTACATCGCCGTGTGGCAGTTCACCCATGTTGCGCTCTACGATCTCGCCGTCAAGATACTCGCAGTCGGCGCCGTCAAAGCTGGTATGCAAATATTCCGTTACGGACATGCTCTTTTCGATTGGCAGCGCTCGCGTGCTCATGGCCGCACCTCAGTCTGATTATGGCATGGGGTTAAGCGCTAGCGGTTCAGCACCAGCATTCGAATCAGCGATTCCGGTTGACCCTCTGTTGCGGCATACGGCTGCAGCGCTTTGCCGATCACCGTTCCCGTCAGCCGATTCGCATCCGCGCCCCGCATGGCGACTCCGGGAATGCTGGAACTTACCAGCAAATCACCGACTTTGATCGAACCGGCCTCGGCGTTCACGCGAACGTAGACTTGTCCGGCCACTGCGACGGGAAAGTCCGTGCTGCCGTCTTCACGAGAGCCAATGCGCATGCCGGGTTGAAACGACCCAGCCCCGGAAAGCACGCCAGTGGTGGCGGGATCGTAGGCGCGGGAAGAGAGTTGAATGCCTTTCCCATCCAAAGACGCGGCGACAACGGAGCCGGGGATGAGGCCGTGGCAATCGGCGATGTCGAAGACTTCGGCGTAATCGCGGACCTTGGTGCCGTTGACTGTGATGTAGCCGCTTGTCCCGCTGGTAGAAGATCCGAAGTATGCCAGTGTTTTATCTCCAGTCTTATTTGCGACGTAGAGGCCTCCTGTCAATTCACCGTTGAAAAAACCAAGGATGAGTTGGGGCTTCGTTGAAGATTGCAATTTGTTATGGAGGTTGATGAATCCGCTATCGTCCACAGCACCAAGTCTGGCGACGGCCTTGCCGCCGTCATTCGTGGCTATCAGCGGCGACCCCGTAGCGGGACGCGCTTCTAACGTGCTCACCTTGCCGGTGAGCGTTACTAGCGTCTGCGCCACGCTCTGCGCGCGGCAGGTGGCGGCGCAAATCACAATTCCAACCAACACAAAGACAGTCTTTTTCACAACCCCTCCCGAACTGAAATCACTTCATCAATGCACAAACGCCAATGTTGTCCCAGGTCAACTGGTCCCCGATCGTTATAGCGGACACCGCGCACATTCCTGCCACATCATGATCAAAATCGACGGGAAACTTCGCGTTGGCCGCGGGCGTGCCAATCTTCATCACGTCGTCAGCCGCGATTTGCGCCTTTGCCTCAATGCGGCGGCGCGCGTGAACGCCTGGGGACATTTGGGAGACATCTGGAGGAGCCACAACGACACTCCGGGTCCATTCCATCGGTGCGCAATTGCGCACTTCGTAAAGGGGACGGTCTAATCCCATTCGATTGTATTCTTGTGTCACCTCGTTGTGGGCTTGAATCACTTCGGCGACACGCTCACACCGGCTCGGGTATTCACCCACGCGCTTTTCATTGATCACGAACGCGTTGATCGCGCGCACCAAATCCTGTACCGAAGCCCCCATATGCGTGAGCCATAGTGCCGCTGCGTGGTCGGCAAGTTTTTCCTGATTGGGCTGATGAAAATCCGGGTCGTTATTGAAGTGGTGGGCCACCTCGTGCGCGAACACGAAGTATTTGGGCCAGTCGCTATCGCCTTTAATACGAATTTGTTCGACGAAATCGGCATCGTAAAAGATCCAGCGCTGGTTCACGTTGCATGTCTGGGCTGCCGTTCCTTGAAGCTTGAGGTCCGGGTCCCTGGCGTCGCGTAACGGATAGCTTTTTGGATTGAAACCGGCTTCCCGACTCAATCGGACGAGAATCTCCTCTGCGGTCGCACTGCGTGGATTCGCACCAGGCGCGCTTGGTTGATTCAGCAATCCGCAATAGTCCTGGCCAACGCACACTCCTGCTGCAAGGAAAAACCACGGCGCATATTTCGTGAATTGCAACATCTAGTTTTCACTAAAGCGGCAGTGGCACTGGCAACCCCCGGCTGCTGGGCTGCGCCCTGGGCAAGATTTCAACTGCCGTGCATTTGCAAGGGATCCGGTCTGCGGAATCAGAACGCAACAGTCCTCACCTTGCACCAGGCCTTGTCCCAAACATTCAAACCCAAAGCTCAACGCCAACAGCCCCAGTCTGGCTAGCTTAACCATCATTTCCCTCCGAGCAAAATCCGGATTACCGAACCGCGGTCCAACTCTTTTTTGCCGCACAATACTTTGTCGCCTTCGATCAACACGCCGGGGCATTTTTCGCGTTGGCCTCCGCGCAGGACCACGACGTCGGATTCCGGGGGAACGGATTTACTGGCTTCGCCCGGCCGGAGCCCAATCGCCGGTGGGCCGCCAGGATTGAACGTGGTGGTGTTGAATTCGATCTTGAGAATCTTTTCGCGTGGGACGACGACGTCTTTGGTCTCCACACCTTTGCCGGCAGGAAAGCGGGCCCTCAACGTCACTTCGGTGCGGCTCATCTGTTCCACGTGGCCGAAGCCGGTAAGGTTATCGGTCCGGGTGACGGAATCGGCAAGCACCGGAACCGCCAGGGCAAGCATCAGAATGGCTCGATTCATTTGCAGGCTCCTGCGTCGAAGTCGGTCACTTTGTTGGCACTGCAGCCGGGGGAGACGTGGACGTTGGTGATCTCGCTTTCGGCCACCATGAATACGTTCAGGTTGCTCAGTTGGCCGGCGGAAGATGTGTCGTCGGTGTGCACCGGCTGAAAATAGTAATAAGTTCCCTTGGTGTGCAGCAGAAGCTTGCAATCCATGGTGCCGTCGCGCAGGCAACCGGGATCGTCGTCCTTGGGCGGAGTTTTGGCCACGAAACCGACGGTGGGCAAACGCGGCGAGGTGTCGAACATATCTTCCTTGGCCAGGTCGCGCCCACGCTCTGAACCTGCATAGGTCACCGAAAATAACAGGGCGAAAACTCCCAACCCAGCCACCGGCCGTCGTAGAGTCCCTAATTTCAGGCTCAATACGACGAAAACCATCGCCAATAGCACGAGGGGCCAAACCGCGTTGCGCAACACATGCACCGCAAAGGCGGAAGTGGAAGCCACCGAGAAATCCAGTTCCAGGGGATTCAAGCCAAACGCGGTGTAATAGGAGGCCATGTAGCTCCAACCGGCGACGAACGCCAAGGCTAACATCAATCCACCGATTTCGGCCAGGGCTTTCAGTGCGCTGAAGGCGTCTTCCGAACCGGGTGAGGGGGCCGCCGGCGATGAAGGGGCAGACGGTGGCGCGGGTTCCGCCGCCTTCGTGCCGGTAGACTGCGTGGAATCAACACTTTCCGCTAACTTGACGAGACCGGTACTGGCTTCAGCCATAGTCCTCCGTGTGCTTGCACTCTTGTTAAGTGCATAGTGGAGCTAGTCTCCTGTCCCAGTGGTTCGCACGGTAATTCCCGAAGCGTGAGCCGAGAGGGTGCGTTGGGCAAAGCGAGCAATGCTAGCGAGGATTTGGTCGGCGGTTCTGGTCCAGACAAACGGCTTGGGATTCTCGTTGTGG
>JANXYJ010000077.1 GCA_025350105.1 Terriglobia bacterium
CTGGCTGGTGCGTACGCGGTCCACTTCTTCCTTGCTGGGCGGTTCTTTGATCAGTCCGTCAATGGTGTCCAGTATGGTCTGCCGCACATCCGCCAGATTGCCTTCCTTGCGAACTTCGGCGCGAATCAGAAAATAGCCCGCATCGTGGGATTGATTATTTTCCACGCCCACCGAAATGGCTTTCTTCGATTCCACCAGCGCCTTATACAACCGCCCCGCCGGAGCATCATCCAGCACCGACGTCAAAATATTCAGCGGCGCCGCATCCGGATCCGCGCCGGAGGGCACGTGGAACGCCACCATGATCACCTGGTTATCGCCCACCCGCCGCAAAGTCACTTCGCGTTCACCGTCCTGCGTCGGCTCCACCGTGTAATTGGGGGTCAGCGTGCGCGCGGGCTTTTCAATCGCTCCAAAGGTCGACTGAATCCATTCCAGGGTCTTGGCTTCCTCCAGTTTTCCGGCCACAATCAGCACCGCATTATCGGGCTGATAGTACTTATGATAGAACGCCTGCAGCTGCTCAATCGGCACATTTTCGATATCCGACCGTGCTCCAATCGTGGTGTGCCCGTAGTTGTGCCACAGATACATGCTGGCCATCACGCGCTCTTCCAGCACCCGCCCGGCGTTGTTTTCGCCGCGTTCAAACTCGTTGCGCACCACCGTCATTTCCGAATCCAGATCCTTACGCGATACCCGCGAATGCACCATCCGGTCGGCTTCCATCTCCAGCGCAAATTTCAAATTTTCATCGCTGGCCGGCAGCGTCTCGAAATAGTTGGTGCGGTCCAGCGAGGTGGTCCCGTTGAAATCGCCGCCGTGGTTGCGGATCTCCGTCATGATGTTGCCCCGCGTTGCGGTCCCCATGAACAGCAGGTGCTCCAGCAGGTGCGCCATCCCCGTCTCTCCGTAGCCTTCGTGGCGCGAGCCCACCAGATACGTGATGTTCACCGTTACCGTGGGCTTGGAGTTTTCCGGAAACAGTACTACCCGTAGCCCATTGGCCAGCCGGTACTCCGTAATCCCCTCCACCGTGGTGGTTTTCACCGGTGCAGTCTGCGCGAAGCTGTTTCCCTGCCCCACCAGCAGGGCCAACCCGGTCCATAATATGAGCCGAAAAGCAAGGGGTTTCATGATTTCTAGCCTATCAGACGGCCAAACCGCCCGTTTGGTCACGGAAATTGCATACCGCGCGGTATTTCCGGTAACACCCACTGCACCCCATGCGTCACGTTGTAGAGGATACAGCTAGCATAAAATGGGAACTAAAGCGCGCAACGTTTTCTTCCGAATAGATCCTGTCTCTTTTCATTTATGAAGATTTTCTTGAGTGCAATCCTTTTAATCGCCGTCGGCTTGCCTTGCCTGGCAGCGCTGGGCGAAACCGTGGCTTCCGTCGCCACCGACCAACAGAAATTTCAGATGCGCCGCCAGATCCGCCAGGCGCAAAACTACTCCGTACATATCATGACCGACGACAATGGCACGGTGATTAACGAATTTGCCACGGCCGGCGGTATCGTGTTCGGCGTTTCCTGGCAGGGGCCGGTGATTCCCGACCTATCGCAGCTTTTGGGCCGGCACTTCGGGACTTTTCAAGCGCAAGTTTTGTCTGAATCAAAAATCCGTGCCCGCCGTCGCGGCGCCGTTACCCACAATGGAAACTTGATCGTGGAGAGCGGCGGCCACCCGCGTGATTACCGTGGCCGGGCATATTTGACCGATCAACTCCCCAGCGGCGTGACGCAAGAGGCCATACAGTAATGAAAAACCGAATGCTAGCGGGTCCGCTGGTCGCGGCGCTGTGTACGCTTGCCGGGTGCGGCGGTGGTGGCAGCAGCAGCGGCGGCGGAGTTTTCACGCCTCCGCCGGTGGTGATCAATAACGTTCAGCCCGTCGTTGTAAACGCCGGCCCCAGTAACCAGGAAGCCGACGTCCTCTATACCAGCGTAACCATTTGCGTGCCGGGCACCAGCACCTGCCAAACCATCCCCAACATTCAGGTGGATACCGGTTCCAGCGGTTTGCGCCTGCTGAATTCGCAAGTGACGCTCGTCCTGCCCAACTCTACCGACATCAGTGGCAACGTCATCGGCAATTGCGTGCAGTTTCTGGACACGTCTTACATCTGGGGGCCCGTTGCGTTGGCCGACGTCAAATTTGCTGACGAAGTTGCCTCGTCGCTGCCGGTACAACTGGGCGCGCAATGGGGCCGCCCCACCAGCTTCCCGGCCGCTCCCACCGTGTGCAGCAGCGGCGGTACTGCCGTCACCACGCCATCCACCTTGGGCGCCAACGGCATTTTAGGCGTCGGCAATTTCATTCAGGATTGCGGCCAAGGCTGCGCCAGTACCAGCAGCAAGTATTACTATTCCTGCACCACCACTGCTTGCACGCAAGCCGCGGTTCCGGTAGCCAAACAGCTTACCAATCCGGTGGCAAAGTTTCCGCAAGACAATAACGGCCTGCTGATCACCTTGCCCGCATTGCCTGACGCCGGGCAGGTCTCCGCCAGCGGCAGCATGATCTTCGGCATTGGCACGCAAACCAACAACGCACTGGGCGCCGCGCGTGTGCAAACCATCAGCTCCAGCACGGGAACTTTCTCCACCACGTTTAGCGGCAAAACTTACCCCGGCAGCTTCATCGACAGCGGCTCCAACGGATATTTCTTCCTGGACGCCGCCACCACCGGCCTGCCCATTTGCAGCAACGCCGCGCCTTTCTACTGCCCCACCACGCAGAAGAGCTTTACCGCCATCACCACCGGCATAAACAGCGTGGCCAACACCGTCGCTTTCAACATTGCCAACCTGAATTCGCTGCCCGCGGCAAACTCCGCCTTTAACAATATTGGCGGCAGCCAGCCCAATTTCTTTGACTGGGGCTTGCCGTTCTTCTTCGGCAAAAGCGTTTTTGTGGCGTTGGAACTCTCCAGCACTCCCGGTGGCAGCGGGCCCTATTGGGCATACTAGGCTTTTTCAGAGACCAGCTACCTTCAGCCACCCCTCCAGCAATGGGCGCGCCAGCGCGGAGGTTTCAAAGGCGTGTGCATTCACTGGTTGATCGAAAGCCGCCACGTCACCGCAATTGACGGGCTGCGTGCACCAATCGTCTATCATCTCTGGCGTAATTTCGGGATGAAACTGGATGCCATAAACACTTCGCCCAAAACAAAACGCCTGATGTTCGCATCCGTCAGAATATGCCAGCCATCGTGCGCCCTCTGGCAGATCAAACGTTTCACCGTGCCAATGAAAAAACGTGCTGGGGGATGGCAGAGTACCGAACACGGAATCGCCTTGCGCCGCCGCCGTGAAGTGCACCCCCCCCCAACCAATCTCCAGCTCTGGATTCTTATACACCCGCGCACCCAGCGCCTTGGCAATCAACTGCGCTCCTAAACAAATACCGAGCACCGGAGTACCCGCGGTGATGGCCCGTTCAATCAGCTTTACTTCGCTTTGTAATTCCGCGTCGTTGGCCGATTGCGGACCGCCCATCACAATCAGCGCGTCACATTGTTTTGGGATGTGCTGCCCTAAGTCGCAATATTCGAATGGAATTTTGCGCTCCTCCAGTATCTCCGCGAAGTAGCCTAAATGCTCAAACGCCTCATGCCGCAGGACGGTGATAGTTTTGCTAAGCCCACCGGACATATGGGCTAGCGTAGCACCCCGTTTCTGTCGAAACATGCGCGCCCATTTTTGTTTTTACAAAGATTTCACACTTCAATAACAATAATGCCTCACCGGAAAACTATCGTTGATCCTGAGGTGCACTTCAATGTCACAATCTTCACTCCGGCTCCGCTCCACTCTGTTTGTTTTTGCCGCGGCGGCCTCCATCTCCGCCTACGGCCAAGCGCACACCCCTTTACCCGATCCCATTCCCGCCACTATCCCCGATAGCGCCACCACCATTCAACTAAAACAAGTTGCCAACGGAATGGTTCAACCCGTCTGGGGCACCCACGCCCCCGGCGACCCGGACCATCTCTACGTGGTGGACCAGGTGGGGAAAATCTACTACGTGAATGTAGCTGACGGCGCCAAGCCCAGTGACACCAAACTGTTCATGGACATCAGCAGCCGCATTGTGCCACTGGGCCTATTCGGCATCAACTACGATGAGCGCGGCCTGCTGGGCCTGGCCTTCCACCCCCGCTTCAGCAAGAACGGCCTATTTTACACCTTTTCCTCGGAGCCCGTGAAAGGCAAAGCGGACTTCACCACTCTGCCCGCCGGCACCGCGCCCAACTGCCAAACCGTCATCCTGGAATGGCACGTGCTTAATTCCGATAAACACGATGCCATGCCCATCGTGCAGTTGAACAGCGTGCGCGAAATCATGCGCATCGATAAACCTCAGTTCAACCACAACGGCGGCGCGCTGGATTTTGGCACCGACGGCCTGCTGTATATTGGCGTGGGTGATGGCGGCGCAGCCAATGATCGCGGCGTGGGCCACGTCCCTGGCGGCAATGCGCAAAGCCTGGCGCCCGGCAACGTGCTGGGCAAGATCCTGCGCATCGACCCCATGTTGAACGATTCCGCCAACGGCCAATACGGCATTCCCGAAGACAATCCGTTCGCCGGCAAAGGAACCGCCGCGCCGGAAATCTGGGCGTATGGCTTCCGCAACCCGTTCCGCATTTCCATCGATCCCCGCACCGGAGACCTATGGGTAGGCGATGTGGGCCAAAACAATATTGAGGAAGTGGACATCGTGGACCCCGGCCTGAACTATGGCTGGCCGGTGAAGGAGGGCACCTTCCTGTTCGACGTTTCCGCCACCGGTACGGGCTTCGTCTACGCCAACAGCCCGGGCGCTCTCACTGGTTTGGTGGACCCCATCGCGCAATACGACCACGCCGATGGCGTTCCGCCCGCCGTGCCGAACTCACGCGTGGCCATCATCGGCGGCTTCGTGGCGCGCGGAAAAGATGCCAAAAAGCTGCGCGGCAACTACATCTTCGGCGACTACTCCGGACCCATTGGCACGCCGGTGAACGGCCACATCTACATGTTGAACGGCGACGACCACATTCTGGAAAACCTGAAAGTGGACGGCCGCCCGTCGCTGGGGTTAGCGGTTTTGGGCTTCGGACAGGACGCCCAAGGCTCGGTTTACCTGATGGCCAGTGAGACCGGCGTGGTGAAGGGCACCACCGGACAAGTGTTCAAGATCACTACGATGCCCGCGCCCAAGAAAGACGACGACTGAGCCGCTTTTGGCGAAAGACGTATTTGCTTAAGGACCCGGCCCGTCCTGGCGCCCTTGCCGGGGCGGGCCGTTTTACGCTCCGCTATAACTCTACGATCCGTAGCCGGACCCTGGGTACAGCGCATGCAAGGCGATCCGGAAAATAGGCCGGAAAATCGGGCCAAATACCTGCCAGGCCAGCAGCAGCCCGATCATGCTGAAGCCGCGCATTTGCATGCCCCATTGCTGAACTTTCTGCGCGCCCGCTTCGCTCATCAGCAAGCCAATCGCGCTAAAGCCATCCAGCGGAGGCAGTGGCAGCAAATTGAACACGCCCAGCAGCAGGTTCAAGGAAAACATCACGCTGAGCAGCGTGGCCGCGCCTTCGCCTATGCCGGGCTTGGCGGCCTCCACAATGTGCGCAAAGCTGGCATACTCCGGATGCGCCAAAAAATGCGTGGAGATGCCCAAATGAATGGCCAGCGCGGATAGCAGCACCAGCGTAAAATTTGCCCCCGGCCCGGCCAGCGACATCCAGGCAGCGCGGCGCGGATAACGCAGAGCCCAGTGAGGATCGTAAGGCGCACTGGCCCAACCCATCATCCAGCCGCCCAGTGCGTAGCTAAGAATGGGGAAGATCACCATGCCAAAAGGCTCGCGGCGAATGTGCGGAATGGGATCGAGCGATGCTTGGCCGCCATTGGCTGCCGTGAGATCGCCACCGAGCTTAGCCGCCAAAGCATGCCCTGCTTCGTGGCACGTGGTCGAAAACAAAAACACCACGTACCAAATGAGGCCAAGGAGAACAAAATCGGAGTTCATAAATGAGAAGCTTTTTCAATGATAGAGGATCGGGTTGTGGGAAGCGGAGCGGTTGGGGCCTGAAACCTAGCGCCAACTGGTGCGTCATCTGCGCTAGCATCAGGAACAGTATGAGTGAGCTGATATTCGAAGTAACCCAAGAAGCCGACGGCGGTTTTTGCGCCGAATGCCTGACCGAAAACATTTTCACGCAAGCCGATTCCTGGGAAGAATTGCGGCGGAATGTGCAGGATGCGGTGGGTGCTTATTTCTTTGATGCGGATGCAAAATCGAAAGCAAACCGATCCATTCGGCTGCACTTCGTTCGGGACGAAGTCCTTGCGCTCACGTGAAGCTACCGCGCGATTTGAGTGGCAACCAACTGGCTGACGGCTTGTGTCGCCGTTGGGGTTACGTCCGGGTGCACCGAGACCGGAAGCCACATCATCATTGAAACCGAAGACCCAACCCACCAACGACTAGCAGTGCCTGCGCACGCCGCTCTGCGCATTGGCACTTTGAACTCGATCCTGCGAGCCGTGGCAGAACACAAAGGTGTTGAGCGGCGGGCGCTTGTTGAGAGGTTGTAAATGTTGATCGTTTGTAAATATAGACCACCGATCCCCCACGACCCTCACCTTGCTATCCTGACATTATGAGAATTCCTCTCTCCTCGCTTGGCCTGTGGGCCGTATTGACAACGTTCACGGCTTTTGGCCAGACGCCGGCTGCTCCGAAAGCGCCCGCTGCGGCTCCGGCAAAAGCTCCGGCTTCGGCAGCTCCGGCGGCGGCTCCTGCCAGTGCCGCCGATCCGGTGGTCCTCACTGTCGGCGGAGAGAAGGTGACCAAGTCGCAGTTTCAATCCATTTTCGATCAGGTGACAGCGCAGATGCCCCCGGAGCGCAAGGCGGCCGCGCAGACTCCCGATGCGAAGCGCCAAATGGCGGAGCAGTTGGCGGAGTTGAAATCGTTGGCGCAGGAAGCGCGCCGCCGCAAGATGGACCAGACGGCGGACGCAAAAACGCAAATGCAGATGCGCGCCGATCAGTTGATGGCAGGTATGTTGTATCAGGAATTGGCCAAGAGTGCCAAGCCGGATGACGCGGCGATTCAAAAATATTACGACCAACACAAGGGCGAATACGAAAGCGTGACGGCGCGCCACATTTTGATTCGCATGAAGGGTTCCGCTGTGCCGTTGCGCGATGGCCAGGAAGACTTGACGGAGGAACAAGCCTTGGCGAAAGCAACAGACTTGCAGGCCAAGATCAAAGCCGGCGGCAATTTTGAAGAGTTGGCCAAGGCCAATTCCGACGATGCCGGTTCAGGCGCGAACGGTGGCGCGCTGGGCGATTTCACGCGCGGCCGCATGGTGCCTCAGTTCGAGGAGACGGCGTTCAAGCTGGCGGTGAATGAAGTGAGCGATCCGGTGAAGACTCAGTTCGGCTATCACGTCATCCAAGTGACCAAGCACGACACGAAAGCGCTGGCGGATATGCGCGCGGAGATCGAGCAAAAAGTAGCGCCGGAATCAACGCAGAAGAGTATCGACGCGATCAAGGCGAAAACCGCGATCACTTACGATCAAACGTTCTTTGGTAAGTAGTCCGTTACTTTTGGTACAGCTCATTTTCACTCACTGGCGCCGGAGAGACTTCTAGGTCAGGTGAAGAAGGGGCGCTTTCCATTTTCAGGCGTCTTCGCGAAGAAAAAGCGCTGCCGCGGGCGGGGCCGACGGGCGCGAAGTTCATCATGCCGACAGGTTTCGGTATGTCGTCGTAGATGGCCTCAAAGCCACCGCGGATGGAATAGGTTTCGTGCCAAAAGCCGGTGCCGCCGGAATCGCGCAGGAAGTTTTTCCACCAGGCACGATGAGGATCGGAGCGCGACCAGCGCTCCAGCGATTCGTAGTCGCGCCAATATTGCCGCATGCCAATGTGTAGCGGCATCAGCGAAAACAGCAAGTCTTCGTGCAGCAAAAGGCCGTCGGGTTTGGCTTTCACCGAATGGGCAATTTGGGGGCCCAGCCCCAAAATGGTCTTGAGGCCGGCCAGCATATTCACGCGCATGCCCAGGTAAATGACCAGGAGATCGGGGTAGGAGGAGAGGTCGACGGTTTTGCGGTCGACTTTGGTGGGATCGGACATCGGCGGTTGCACCTCACGCCCAGAGTACTGCAAAAAGCGGAGGCAAATCCGCTAACCTGACTGTATGGATGAGCCTGCGGCATCGATGGAAACCAACGCTAATTTCAGCGCCGAATTCAGCGCCGATTTTTATTGTGCGCGATGCGCCAAACCGGTGAACGATCCGCTGGCGTGCGGCGATTGCGGGTCATTGATCTGCCGGCGGTGTGGGACGGCGCTGGAGCGAGCGGATGAGTTGGGAATTGGGTGAAGCTTGCCTAAAACATTTCGTAGTGATTATGTTTTTTTTTGCAGGGACATTTTGGACGGAATTCGGCTGTGCGTTGCGGGTGGCCGGGGCTTCGCGGACTTATCGCCGGAGGTGTAGTCATTGTTTGGCCCCGGATCCTTGCGGATCCGGGTTGGACAATAACCCGGCCACCAATGTTTGAGC
>JANXYJ010000202.1 GCA_025350105.1 Terriglobia bacterium
TGGCCGAAGGCCTGGACCGCTACGCAACTCCCCAAAACGCTCATATCGTGCGGCAAGGCGAAGGCGGCCGCGAGGATATCCAATTGGATTTGAAGAAGATCCTGGATGGCAAGCAAAAAGACGTCGAGATGCGCCCGGAAGATATTCTGTTCATTCCTGTCAGCGGCACCAAAGGGGCCGTGATTCGCACCCTAGAGGCGGCGATTCAAATGGGAACAGGCGTGGCGATCTATAGAATCCCATGAGCCCACACGGCACACGACAGAGACTGGCGCCGCCTGGCGCTTCGCAAGAGCTGGTTCCGCGGGGCTATGGCGCACCGCAGGGGACACCATCATGGTCTGGTGGATCATCGTCCGGCGATGCATGGTCTAACGAATCGACGGGTTTCGTCGAAGCCCTCCGTTTGCTGGGCCGCCACAGAATCCTTTTGGCGGTAGCAACTGTCCTGGGAGCAGCCCTCGCTGCGGCATTTTGTTTCACTCAAACACCGGTCTATCGGGCGCGGGGTTCGCTGGAAGTGCAGAACCAGAACGGCGAATTCATGAACCTCCGGCAAGTAGACCCCAATGCACCAGGGGTGAACGACTCAGCGGAATCGTATTTGCAGACTCAGGTGAAAATCCTTCAGTCGGAACCCGTCACCGACCGTGTGGTGGAGCGGATGAAGGCGGCGGGGTTGGGCAAGTCCGTGCCGCTGGCCGCCAGCCTGGATCAGCGATTGGGACTAACCAAGATGAACGAGGAGCAGCGGCAGTCCCAGGCGTTCAAGGAACTGGTAAAAAGCCTGGAGTCCAGGGTTGCGGGGCAAACCCACATTGTAGAGATCTTCGCTCAATCGCCCGATCCCGCCATTGCAGCAAAGTTCGTCAACCTGTTGCAGCAGGAGATGATCCAGCAAAACTTGGACGCTCGGCTTGCGTCTTCCCAGGAAACCGGCCAGTGGCTGGCCCAACAACTGGGCGAAATGAGGACCCGCCTGGAAGAGTCGGAGGACGCTTTGCAGGCCTACGCGCGCAATTCCGGTCTGATGATCACCGGCGAAAAAGACAACATATCGGAAGACAAGTTGCGTGAAGTGCAAAACGAATTGTCCCGGGCGCAGGCTGACCGGATCATGAAACAATCGCGCTACGAAATTGCCAGCAAGAGCCCGCCGGAAACTCTGGCGGACGTGCTGAGCGACGCTACGCTGCGCGACTATCAAACGCAAATCACCGCGCTGCGCCGGCAGTTGGCCGAAGCCGAAGCAACCTATACCCCGGAACACTACAAGGTAACCCGCCTGCAAGCCCAACTGGCCAGCGTGACCACTGCTTTTGCGGCCAAAAGTGCTGATATCCTGGGGCGCATCCGAAACGATTTCGCTGAGGCGCAACGCCGCGAAGACTTGCTGTCCAAGTCTTACGACCAACAGGCCGGCGTGGTGACTACGGAGTCCGGGCAGACCATTCGCTACCGAATCCTGAAGCGCGAGGTGGATAGCAACCGGACACTGTACGAGAACATGTTGTCCAAGGCGAAGGAATCCGGAATGCTCGCCGGGTTGCGCGCCAATAACATCCGGATTGTGGAACCGGCGAAAGTGCCGGATACGAAGTACAAGCCAAGTTACTCCTTGAACATCGGTCTGGGCAGTTTCGCAGGCCTGCTATTGGGAGCTGCGTTTGCGGCCATCCGCGAGCAAGCCAACAAGAATGTGCGGGAACCCGGCGAATCGCGCTCCTACCTGAACCTGGAGGAATTGGGAGTGATTCCTTCGTTGACGCTGGAATCCCAAGGCACACGAACCCGCTTGACTGCGCCCCGTTTAATGGCTCCACGCTTAGTCCCTCAAGGACCTCTTTTGCCGGCGCCCGAGGGTCAGCCGGAGAACGACAAACCAGAACTTGCCAGTTGGTATCACGGACGCTCCATGGTGGCGGAGTCGTTCCGTTATGTGCTGGCTTCACTCGAATTCTTCAAGTCCTCCGAGCACCGCCACAAAGTGGTAGTGATTACCAGCACCGGCCCGGGTGAAGGCAAGTCGACCGTTACCAGCAACCTGGCCATTGCGCTGGCGGAGACCGGCGCGCGTGTGCTCCTCATCGATGCCGATCTGCATAAGCCCCGCCAACACGAAATCTTCGGCATGTCGAATGAACTAGGTCTGTTTGACTTCTTAGCCCCCGAGCAAACCGGCGCGGAATCCGCGTTTATCCGTGAGACACGCGTTCCCGGTCTCTACCTCCTTTCCAGTGGAAGCAGGAAGGCGAATGGCGAGGAGCCGGCAAGTCTATCGGCGCGGCACCTGAATTCGGCGCTCATCTCACAGTTGCTGGACCGTTGCCGGCAAAATTTCGACACGATTCTGATCGACACCCCTCCCGCATTGCAGATTTCCGATGCCCGGGTTTTGGGGGGTCTTTCTGACGGAATCATTCTGGTTCTGCGCTCGGGACAGACGTCGCGCGATGCCGCAGCGGCCATGGTGCAACGTTTTGCGGAGGATGGACTGAAAGTGTTGGGGACGATTCTGAATGACTGGCGTCCCGGGAAGTCAGCGGCGGGTTACTACGGTGGTTACTACAAACAGTATCGAAGCTACTACCAGTGAATCGGGGGCCAGTCCACCGTCTTCCAGGCCGCTATTTTCAGGAATGATGCGGCGGAACGTGCTGCGGTTACTGGCCGGCAATGCGATTTACACCGCTTGTCAATGGGCCATGCTGGTTGCGCTCACCCGGTTCAGCGGCACCGCGGATGTGGGCCGTTTTGCGCTGGCATTCGCGGTAACCGCGCCCGTCTTCCTGCTTACAGGGCTGCGCCTTCGCACGACGCTGGTCACCGACACCCACCGCAGATACAGTTATCCCGATTTCGCATTCGCGCGCCTCGGCTCCAATGCGGCCGCGTTTGTTCTGCTTGCCATCTATGTCGTTGGGACCGGTCAGTCCGCTTCGACTACGGAGTTGATCCTGCTGGTCGGTCTCGCCAAAGCGTTCGAGGCGTGTAGCGATCTGGTTTACGGGGAGTGGCAGCAAAGCGGATTGTATCACCGGGTGGCCATCTCGATGGCGGTACGTGGTGCCGTTTCCCTGGCCGCCTTCGCCGCGGCCGTCGCAACCGGATATGGGCCGCGCGGCGGTTGCCTGGCATTGGCCGGCGTCTGGGGTGTTGCCCTTTTGTGTGACCTCCGTTATTCGAAGTTCCTCCTTCGCTCCACCTGGTCCTCCTTCGGTTGGCCAAGCTTGCGGTGCCGGGATCTGCTCTGGAATACACTTCCTTTGGGACTGGGCGCCATGCTGGCGTCGCTGCAGTCCAATGTCCCGCGCTTCTTTGTGGAGCGTTATCTGGGCGCCAGCCACTTGGCATTATTCGCGGCCGCCGCCTGGCCGGCTCTGGCCGGAAATCTGTTGGTGAACGCTGTAGCCGAATCGGTTTGTGCGAGGCTGGCTCTGTGCCATGCCTCGCCGGGGCATGCCGGCTTTGCCCATCTTCTGGCCAAAATATCGTTGGCGGGTCTGGCGCTGGGTTTGGCGCTGGCCGTCCTGGCAGCGCTGGCGGGGAAGCGTTTTCTGGCGTTTTTTTATCCAGCCCAGTACGCCGGCGCTTGGCGTGTCCTGGTGATCCTGATGATTGCCGCCGCGTTAGCGAACGTGGCATCGTTCCTGCATTACGGGATGGTTTCCGCGGGCCGATTTAAAGCCCAGATGGCGGTAATGGTGGCCACTTCCGCAGCCACGCTACTCAGCTCGATCATCCTGATTCCGCGCTGGGGGCTCGAGGGGGCCGCCTTGGCATTCGCCGTCGCGATGCTGGTCCAGATCGTGGGCAGCGTGACGGCGCTGCAGAAAGAATTCTGGGGAGCGTTTTCCACCCGATGACAGCGGCTTACCCACCTGCAACGGTTCCCTCGTCGGTGGCCAGCGGCGCGGCTCGCGCCGGGCGTTTGATCTTCTCCGCGCTCACCTGTTTAGTGGTTGTGGCCGCCCTGATGTTTTTCGACGACAAATTTCAGCATTGGTTTGTCTGGCCGGTTTTCCTTTGTGGAATTCTCACGGTTTTAGAGATTGTAGAATGGGCGCGAGGTGCGGTTGATTTCTACGATCCGGCGGGGCTGATCGGCATCGCGGGTTTGTACTTGTTCTTTTTCTCTCCGCTGCTGGTGGTCTACTACGACCATCAGCTTTCCTACCTGCCTCAGCAGCCGGATGACTATCGCAATTGGTTAGGCGGAATGGCGCTTCTGAATTCGTTGGGCTTACTGGTCTACCGTTACGTGCGAAAAGCGGCAAGTGCGCGGCCGCGCTTTGCGTCAAACCAGTTTGGACGTGTCGGGTCTGGTAACACCTTGGACCTGCGAATTTTCTGGCCAGTGCTGGGGGTCCTGCTCGCCGTATCTTTGGGCGCGCAGTTGTACATGTATGCTTCCTTCGGCGGAATCGATGGGTATGTCAACGCCTACATGGGACTGCTGTCGGGGATAGATGCATTTCGCGGCACCGGTTGGCTGACGCTGGTTGCGGAGAGTTTTCCAACGCTGGCGATGATGGGATTTGCCGTAGCGGCGCGCCGCATCCAGCTGTTGCGGAATGGATTTGTGATCACCTTGGTCCTGGCGCTGTTACTGGTGCTGCAGATATTTTTCGGCGGTCTGCGCGGGAGCCGCAGCAATACGATCTGGGCGCTTGCCTGGGCGGCCGGAATTATACACTTTTACGTACGGCGCTTGCCCCGCTGGAGCGTGCCGGCGGCGTTGGCGGGACTGTTTTTATTCGCTTACCTGTTTGCATTCTATAAGAATACCGGCGCCGATGCGCTGGATGTCCTGGCCAGCAGCGATGCTCATCAGGAATTCGCCCGTAAGACCGGCCGCAACCTGGAGATGTTGCTGGTGAGCGATTTCGGGCGCGCCGATGTGCAAGCGTTTTTGCTATCGAAAGTCTGGAGCGAACCCGATTCGATGCATTACGCACTAGGCCAAACCTATCTCGGCGCGGCATGCCTACTGATTCCCGCAAGTCTGTGGCCGGGCCGTCCGCCAGGCAAAGTGAAGTGGACTACCGAAGCCGAATTCGGCCCTGGCAGTTTTTCGAATGGCCGCATCTATTCCACTCGCATCTATGGACTGGCGGGTGAAGCCATGCTCAATTTTGGATTCGTTGGGGTTCCTTTTGCATTCGCGGCGCTCGGTTGGGGAGTGGCTTGCCTGCGGCGATTCGCGGACCGTTTGGGGCCCGACGATCCGCTGAGAATGCTGGCTCCATTTTTGATTAACGGCTGTGTCCTGGCCTTGCTGAATGATTCTGACATTCAAGTGGTCTATTTCGTGAAGAACGGCACGGTTCCGGCGTTGTTGATCGCAGCGTGCTATCGCTGGCGCTGGTTTTCACGGCCGCACTTCGAGACAACTTTGGCCGGCGGAGGCGTTCAGTGAGCGCTCCCTTAGTTGAACCTGGCAGTGTTGAACCTGGCAGTGTTGAACCCGGCAGTGTTGAACCCGGCATTTACGTAAATGGCGAATACCAGCGCCGCCATCCCAACTGGCATCAGGAAGACGCGGCCTGGAAAGCCGGGCACGTGAAGAACCTGATTGGGCGTCATGGAATCACTCCAAAGCGGGTGTGCGAGATCGGGTGCGGTTCCGGCGAAATTCTGGCGTGCCTTGCGCCTGAATGGGGAAGCCAATGCGTGTTTGAAGGGTACGAGATTTCGCCGCAAGCGTTTGCCTTGTGCCAGGGAAAGGCATCCGCCCAACTGCGCTTTCACCTCGAGGACTTTTGCGCTTCAGCGTCCAGCGGCTACGATGTCATCCTGCTGATGGACGTGATTGAACACGTGGAGGATCCCTTCTCTTTTTTGCGCGCCGTCGCCCCGCGCGGTGCATATAAAGTGCTGCACATTCCGCTGGATTTGTCGGTGCTGGGAATGGTCTCGCGTTTGCCGGAAAGGGTCCGCGCCTCCGCCGGACATCTCCACTATTTCACCAGGGAGCTTGCACTGCGGCTCCTCGAGGAATGCGGGTACCGTGTACGGGAAGCTGTGTACACAAATGGATCGGTCGAGCTGCCCCCGAAATCGCGGGCAGCGGCCCTGGCGCGGGTTCCGCGCGGAATTGGTTACCGGTTAAGCCCCGATTTCGCGGCGCGCTACCTTGGCGGTTGCAGCTTGTTGGTGCTGGCGGAGTAGACGGGAAAAACGATGGACCTGCTTTACGTTCTTGACTATCGTTTCTATCGCACGCCAGACGGTGCGACATGGACCGAGACAACCTACCCGGAAGCTTTCTGGGAACGTTACCTCACGGTTTTTGATCGGGTACACGTGATCTCCCGAACCTTGTCTGTAAACGAGACTGGCGCGGGCTGGCGCCGCGTCGACGGCCAGCGGGTTACGGTCCATGCGATTCCCTATTACCTGGGACCGGCGCAATATCTTCAGCAACACCGAGCCGTCCGCCAAGCCATGGCGCAGGCGCTGGACCGCGAGGGCGCCGTGATCCTGCGCGTTCCATCCCAGTTGGCAACCTGTGCCGAGTCTGTCTTATTGAACAAATCACGGGGCAAATCGCGCGGGTTTGGAGTCGAGGTGGTGGGAGATCCTTGGGAGTCGCTCGCGCCAGGCGCGGTACAACATCCACTGCGATCTTTGTTCCGGCGTTACTACACGCGCAATCAGCGGCGGCAATGCAAAAGCGCGGTGGCTGCTTCTTACGTCGCAGGCTATCTGGAACGCCGCTATCCCTGTCCCACTGGTGTTCCCTCAACGACATGCTCCGACGTCTATTTGCCCACTGAGGCATTCGCTGAAGTAATCGATGAAGCATTCGCTGAAGCCTTCGATGACTCCTTCGCTGACTCCGCCCCGGCGGAGTTTACGGGCCAGCTACTTCGGATTGTGACGGTAGCCAGTCTCGACCAAGTGTACAAGGGCATCGATATTTTGCTCGATGCGATGGCCTTGTGCGTTGCGGCTGGACTGGACCTGCGATTGAGCATTGTAGGCAGCGGTAGAAATCGCCCGGCGTTGGAAGCCCGCGCCTCGCAAACCGATCTTGCTGGGAGGGTCACATTTTGCGGACAACTTCCAGTGGGCCAAGCAGTAAGGGACGTGCTGCGCCGAGCGAACCTGTTTGTATTGCCTTCCCGGACCGAAGGGATGCCGCGAGCACTGCTGGAGGCAATGGCGCTAGGGTTGCCATGTTTGGGAACCCAGGTGGGCGGCATTCCCGAAGTATTGGATGTTGAGGATACGTTTGCGGCTAACGATGCTCCAGCGCTGGCCGCGAAACTGCGCGAGGTCTCAAGCGATCCCCAGCGGCTTACAGCAATGTCGCGGCGCAACCGCGCCACCGCACTGGAATTCCGCGAAGAGCTTTTGCAATCGCGCCGCGCGGCATTTTATCAGTTTTTGCGCGACGCGAGCGCCGGCCCAACGGCAATCCCTCAACCCCTAGCGTGGTGGAAACGGCCACTGGACCTGACCGGCGCCGTTGCTCTGGGTCTGCTCACCATGCCGGTTTGGCTGGCCGCAGCGGCGCTGGTCCGCTTCACAATGGGGCCGCCCATTTTGTTCCCTCAACCCCGGCCGGGCCGCGCCGGGCGGACCTTTGTTGTTTACAAATTCCGCACCATGAGCGAATGGACCGGCACACAAGAAAGTCAGCCCCCCGACGCCGTCCGTTTGACCCGGTTGGGAAATTGGTTACGGCGCTTTAGCATCGACGAACTCCCCCAGCTTTGGAATGTCATCAAAGGAGACATGAGCCTGGTGGGCCCGCGGCCGCTGCTGGTCGAATACCTTCCGCTTTATACAGAAGAGCAACGCCGCCGGCACCAAGTGAACCCTGGCTTGACCGGCTGGGCCCAGATTCATGGGCGCAATGGCGTCTCCTGGCCGGAGCGCTTTGCGCTGGACGTTTGGTACGTCGATCATCAAAGCTTGTGGCTGGACTTGCGTATTCTTTTCACCAGCGTCAGCGCCGTCTTGCGCGGCGGCGGAATCACCCAGGCCGGCCACGCGTCGATGACGCCTTTTTCGGGAGCGCGGGCGAACCAGCTGCCGGGAAACGGAGCGCCGGGAAACTAATGCGTGCCCTTCATCTAGTGAAGACCAACGACGGAGCGGCCTGGGCACTCTGGCAGGTTTGCGAACTCGTCAAATTGGGTGTGGAGGTTCACGCTGTTGTGCCCACGCGCCCCGGAAAATGGTCACAATTGTGGCAGGCCAGCGGCGCGGTGCTGCACTTTGCGAACCTGGACTTTCCGGTCCGCCAACCCTGGCGTTTACCCGCGATCTGCCGCGAACTCTTGCGGGTGGTGGAAAGCGTCCAGCCAGACCTGATTCATTCGCACCACGTCGGTACCACTATGGTGATGCGGCACGCGCTGGGGCGGAACAGCCGGATACCGCGTGTTTTTGAAGTGCCTGGGCCGCTGCACCTCGAACACCGGATCTATCGTCAGTGGGATACATTGTCAGCTGGACCAAGCGATTATTGGATCGGCACCAGCCGGTGCATCCTCGAGCACTACCGTGCGTGTGGAATTTCCCGGGACAAATTGTTTCTGGCCTATTCCGGAATTCCCGTTGAGACATTTTCGGATCAGCGGACAGGCGCGCTACGGCGGCATCTGGGTATCGCAGAGGACCAAATCGTGGTGGGCAATATCAGCTACCTCTACGCGCCCAAACTTTACCTCGGCCAGACCAAGGGACTGAAGCTGCACGAGGATCTGATCGAAGCCTTGAGCAGCGTAACTAGACAGCGTCAGGACGTCGTGGGTGTGCTCGCCGGTGGCGCCTGGAACGGTGCGCATTCGTATGAAGAAAAGCTCCGGCGGCAGGCGCGGAGCGCCACTCGCGTCATGATGCCTGGCTATCTTCCCCATGAAATGGTGCGCGCCGCCTGGGCGGACTTCGATTGCGTCATTCATGCGCCACTCTCTGAAAATTGCGGAGGCGTGCTGGAGCCCTTGCTAGCCGGTGTGCCAACCATTGCGGGCCGGGTGGGAGGTTTGGGCGAAGTGGTGCGCGACGGCGTCACCGGCACCACCGTGCCGATCCGCAAGCCGCGTGAATTGGCCGCCGCCATTCTGGAGACGCTAAACGACCTTCCGTGCCGCCGTGAATGGGCCAAAAACGGTCAAGCGGTGGCCCGGAAAATGTTCGATGTGCGGCGCACGTCGGCGGAAGTTTATCAGGTCTATCAGCATGTTCTGGACACGCGCCAGCCTGCGCCGCCATATTTCACCTGGAGTGCGCAGGACCTTCCTTCCGGAGTCCTCGCATGAAGAAACTCGTCATCTTCGGTGGCTCCGGGCACGCGCATGCGGCCATCGATGCCGCTGAGCAAACTGAATGCTTTCAGATTGCCGGCATTTTGGACGACCGCCTGGAAAAGGGCTCCTTGGTGATGAGCTATCCCGTGCTGGGGCGCATCGATGAGCTTGGCCAAATCATGAACCGCCATACCATTGACGCGGGCCATGTGGCCATTGGCGACAATTGGACCCGTGCTCGCGTCGTCAGTCAAGTGACCGCCCAAGTGGACGCGCAAGTAAAAGCAGCCGCTCCAGCGCTTGAATTTGTATCGATCATTCATCCGGCCGCCACCGTATCCCGCCATGCTTGCCTGGGGCGAGGGGTGATGGTTTTAAGCGG
>JANXYJ010000060.1 GCA_025350105.1 Terriglobia bacterium
ACATGAAGATGATCATGAACGAGTACCGCCTGAACCTGGGTCAGCCGGAGGCGCAGGAGTTTTTGTTGAAGCAGATGGAAGAGTACTTTTTTGGCAAAGGTTCAGAGTTGCCGCCGGAATTTAAGCCGGTTTAGGGCCGGCACGCGGATTTCACAGACCCAAAAAAGAGAAGGGCGGTGGGGCTGTTTAGAACAGCGCCCATCGCCCTCCTCCGAGATCGCGTTGTGTAGCCTAAACTACTTCTTTTCGGTCTTTTCGACTTTCTTCTTTGCTACCGGCTCTTTTGCGGCGTGGAAACCGGCCTTTTCGGCTTCGTCCTTGGTCATGAACTTGCCCTGCTTGGTGTGGCCGTAGAATTCGCCATCCACGTGGTACACCTTGCTGTTGGTGTTGGCCCAAACCATACCCTTGGTTTTGGCGTCGGCGATTTCCTTGTCGGAAACCACCACGGGGGCTGGCTTGGCTTCCTTCACTTTGGCGACGCCGGTTTTGGCGGCGGCTTCGGTTTTGGCGGCAGCGTCTTTTACGGCTTCTTTAGCGGCGGCGGGCGCGGTGGCCGTGGCTTGGCCCATCACGCTACCGGAGAAAATGGTTGCGGTGAACAGCGCAGTTGCCAGCGCCGTGGTTTTGAAAAAGTTGTTTTGCATGTTGGTTAACATCCTGCAGCCAGTATGCCACCCGCGTTTTTGGAAGCAAGCATTATTAACTTGATAAAATCTTAAATTTTTGCAACCTGCATTCGCTGCCGATAAGCTTTCTGTTGGCGGAGTTATTCGCTTCACTGCTATGTAAGTGGCTGATTCCGATGAGATAAATCGAACCGAGAACATAAGAGCCATGGCCAAGGAATGTACCAGCTGCAGTAGTATTTCAAACGACGAGGCTCCTTATTGCGAAGGCTGCGGGGCGCAGAACTGGCGCCGGCCGGGCGCGGAAAAAGAGAAGCTACAGCACTATATCGTCGCCACCATTGTCCTGGCATTGTTAGCGGCGATCTATATTCGATTTGTGAAATAGGCGGCGGAGGTGTTGGCCTATATCCGGTTGTGTTAGACCGGTTTATCCGTAACGCTTTCGCCCTGCCATGGCTCTAATAAGAGTGATCCCGCCGGATGCCGCTCCGCATGCTCAACCAGCGCAGAAGAAATACGAAGACTGGTACAAAGACGCCATCATCTACGAAGTGCACGTGCGTGCGTTTCACGATAACGCGGGTGAAGGCAACGGCGATTTTCGTGGGCTGACGCGCAAGCTGGATTACCTGCAGGACCTGGGCATCACCGCCATCTGGCTGCTGCCTTTTTTTCCTTCGCCGTGGCGGGACGACGGCTACGACATCAGCGACTACACTGGCGTTCACAAGGCCTACGGCACACTAGGGGACTTCGAAAAATTTCTACACGAAGCGCACCGGCGCGGCATGAAAGTGATTACCGAGATCGTGCTGAATCACACCTCCGACCAGCACCCGTGGTTTCAAAAAGCCCGCCGCGCGGCGCCCGGAAGCAAGGCCCGGGAGTTTTACGTGTGGAGCGACACGCCGGAAAAGTACCAGCAAGCGCGGATTATCTTTCAGGAATTCGAGACCTCCAATTGGAGCTGGGACCCGGTGGCCAAGGCATATTATTGGCACCGGTTCTACTCGCATCAGCCGGATTTAAATTACGAAAACCAGCAGGTGATCGCCGCGATGAAGAAGGTGATCGACTTCTGGGTAGACCTGGGTGTGGACGGATTTCGCCTGGATGCGGTGCCTTATCTGTTTGAACAGGACGGGACCAATTGCGAAAATCTGCCGCGGACGCATGCGTTCCTGCGGGACCTGAGAAAACACGTGCAGGCGCGCAATCCATCGGTGATGCTGCTGGCCGAGGCCAATCAGTGGCCCGAGGATGCGATTGCATATTTCGGTGACATTGCTGGCGGCGGGGACGAGGCGCATATGGCCTTTCACTTTCCCCTGATGCCACGCCTGTTTATGGCCAGCCGGATGGAAGACCGTTTTCCGGTGGTCGAAATTCTGCAGCGGACGCCCGCGTTGCCGGAACATTGCCAGTGGGCTACGTTTTTGCGCAATCACGACGAACTGACGCTCGAAATGGTCACCGACGAGGAGCGCGATTACATGTACCGCGCCTACGCCTACGATCGCCGTGCCCGCGTAAATCTGGGCATTCGCCGAAGACTGGCCCCGCTGTTGGGCAATGACCGGCGCACCATTGAGTTGCTGAATGCCTTGCTGTTCTCGCTGCCCGGGACGCCGGTGATTTACTACGGCGATGAGATCGGCATGGGCGATAACATTTATCTGGGCGATCGCAACGGGGTGCGCACACCCATGCAGTGGAGCGCGGATCGCAACGCTGGTTTCTCGCGCGCCAATCCGCAAAAGTTGTATCTGCCGGTGAACATCGATCCGGAGTATCACTACGAAACGGTGAACGTGGAGGCGCAAAAGAACAATCCGCATTCGCTGTGGTGGTGGATGAAGCATTTGATTGAACAGCGCAAGCATTATGCGGCGTTCGGGCGCGGGACGCTGGAAATGCTGGATCCGGACAACCGCCAAGTGTTGGCGTTCATACGGGTATATAGAGAACAGATTGTGTTGGTGGTGGCCAATCTGTCGCGCTATCCGCAACATGTGAACTTGAACCTGGCGAAATATTCCGGCAAGACTCCGCTGGAAGTTTTCGGGCGCAGTGAATTTCCGCGGATCGCGGAGAGCGGCTACGCCATCACATTGGGCGCGCACGGGTTCTACTGGTTTTCGCTGGAAGTGCGGCAACCGGTGCAGGAAACGGTAAGGGGAACGGGCGTGCTTCCCGTGATTGCGGTGCAGCGCCTGGACGAAGTGGACGAGACCGCCTGGGAACGCGTAGCCGGCCTGTTGCCCGCCTTTTTGATGAGCCGGCGCTGGTTTCAGGGCAAGGATCATAAGCTGCGGGAGGTAGCGATTGTGGAGCGCATCGCGATGGCGGAATCGCGGTCCACCTTGTTCCTGACCAAGGTGAGTTACCTGGACGACGAAAAAGCCGAAACGTATTTGCTGTACGGGTCCGTGGCTGTAGGGGAAGAGGCGGAACGGTTGCAACGGGAGTCAGCCGATACGATTTTCGCGCGATTGCAAAGCAGGGCAGGCGAGCAGGGAGTACTGTACAGCGCGGTGTGGAATCCGCAATTCTGCGCGGCGTTGCTGACGGTGATGGCCAAGCGCAAACGCTTGCGTGGTGAGGTGGGGGAGTTGATTGGCGTGCATACGCGGGCGTTTCTGCCCAGTTGGGGATTGACAGAAGCAGGGGACCGGCCGAGGTTGGAATCGACGGTTCTGCGCATCGAGCAGAATAATACTTCAGTTACTTTCGGGGACCGCTTCCTGCTGAAGCTGTTTCGGCGTGTGGAAGCCGGGCCGCATCCGGAAATCGAAATGGGGACCTTTCTGGCGGCCAAGGGATTCGCCCATGTGCCTCCGCTGTGCGGGTGGCTGGAGCACCGGACGCCGCACCAGCCTGCGGTGATTGCTGGGGTATTGCATGGATTTGTGCCGCATCGTGGAAGTTGTTGGGATTATTCGCTGCACTCGTTGAGTCTGTTTTACGGGTTGGCGCTGACTCGCGATGATGTTGACAAGTTGAACATTGAACCTGCACACCCTCTGTATTTGAGCGCGCAGGAAGTTCCGCACCACGTGCGCGAATTACTGGGAACCTACGTGGAATCGGCGCGGTTGATGGGGCGGCGCGTGGGCGAGCTGCACCGCACGCTCAGCTCGGATAGCCGCGATGTGAACTTTGCGCCGGAACCGGTTTCAGAACATTATCAGCAAAGTTTGTACTACGGCATGCTGGGCGCGGTTTCCCGCACCTGCGACGAACTGAAGCAGGCCTTACCGCAGCTATCCGGCGCCCTGCTATCGGACGCGACAACGCTGCTCGAAAACGAAGAGCGCATGCAGCGGCACTTTGTGGCCGTGCGGAACCCGAATCTCACTGGAATTCGCATGCGCTTGCATGGCGATTTGCATCTGGCGCAGTTGCTGCACACGGGAAACGATTTTGTGCTGATCGATTTCGAAGGCGATGTGGCGCGGCCGTTGAGTGAGCGGCGCATCAAGCGTTCGCCATTGCGCGATATAGCGACGATGCTGGGGTCTTTCGCGTACGCTTCGCAGGCCTGGCTGGTGGATGCGATCGCCGGCGTTACGCCCCGCGCTGACAACATCGCTACGCTTGAAGCATGGGCGGATTACTGGGCGCGTTGGGCCAGCGCGCTGTTTTTGAACGGCTATCTGGAGGAGGCGCGAACGGCGGCTTTTCTGCCGCACAATCCCGAACACATCCGCCTGCTGCTGGACGTGTTTCAACTGGAGCGCTCCGTCGCCGACATCACCAGCGAATTGAAAAAGCGTCCGGGATGGCTGCGCATTCCGCTGCGGAGAATACTGCGGGCGCTGGAGTTGCCGGTGAGCGGGCTGCCGGTAAGTGGACAGCCCTTGAATGGATTGGACGGGAAATAGACGCTTACTGCTGAGCGCCGGCCAGCAATCCGCGGGACATCATCGCAAATGCAGCGATGGTGAGAGCCACGGCGGCGCCGGCGGCGATTTTCCAAAAAGTTTCTGTAGCGGGGCGCGCCAGTTTGGGAGTGCCGGCCAGATAGGCGAGCGCGAACCCACCGGCCAGCCCGCCCAAGTGCGCGGCGTTATCGGTGTAGGGGAAAATAACGCCCATCACCAGCCCGTAAACCGCCCACTGGATATAGAATCGTTTGGTCGCGGCACCATAGGAGGACTGGCTGCGAACACCCAGCGCGATCATGGCACCAATCAAACCGAAAATTCCCGCCGATGAACCCACCGACGGCGTGTTTGGGGCCCACAACATGCTGGCGTAAAAACCTGTGATCGTCGTGGCAACGTAAAAGACCAGAAAGCGCGAAGTTCCGTACTGCTCTTCAGTTTGCGCGCCCAAATCAAATAAGACCCAGGAGTTCATTGCAATGTGAAACAGGCCACCGTGAAGAAACCCGGCAGTAATTAAACGCCACCACTCGCCTTCGCGAATCAGCGGTCCGTACTTGGCGCCAAGTTCCGCCAGAGAATTATTGCCTGAGAAATATCCCGCAAGATACAGCCCCGCGTTGATCAGCAAAATCACCACGGTGGTGAAGTGTGCGTGGGGAATCAGGCCACCCAACGCGTCCGCCGGAGTCCGGGCGTCTACCGCACGGGCGGCGACTTTGAAATCGCAGTAGGGGCAAACTTTATCGCTAGTGGTGATGAAGGCCCGGCAATTCGAGCACATGCGGCGAGTGTCCACGTTAGTATTGTAGCGGCAAGGGCCGCTACGGCGATTGATATTGTAGCGGCAGGGCCGCTACGGGGATTGGCAAAACCGGCCCCAAAAACTTCCCCAGCTTCACCTGATAGAATCAGAGAGCGCGTCTGCTGCATAAGTACTGACCAACGACAGAGACTCATGAACGGCAAAGACGCATGAACGAAGAATGGCGACCGAGCAACAGCTTCGCGAAGATATAGTCCGCACCGGGCGGATGATGTACGAACACGGATGGATGGCCGCCAGCGACGGCAACATCACGGCGCGCCTGGGGCCGGACCGCATGCTGGCCACGCCCTCCGGCGTATGCAAGGGCTGGCTGAAGCCGGAAGACCTGATCATTTGCGACGCCGCCGGGGAAAAAATCAGTGGCACCGGCCAACGCACTACGGAAATGCACATGCACGTGGCCATCTACGATGAACGGGCCGACGTGCAGGCTGTGGTCCATGCGCATCCGCCCACCGCCACCGGTTTCGCCGTGGCGGGACGGGCGCTGAATCTGGGTTTGATGCCGGAGTTGATTGTTTCGCTGGGCTCGGTTCCTTTGGCTGAATATGGACAGCCCGGCACGCCCGCGCTTTCCGACGGTATGTTGCCGTACGTGGGCAAATACAACGCGATCTTGTTGGCCAATCACGGCGCGGTTTGCTATGGCGATAGCATCATGCAGGCTTACGCCCGCATGGAAACGCTGGAACATTTAGCGCGCATTTCGTTAGTGGCGGAATTGTTGGGCGGGCCCAAAGTGCTGCCGCGCCATGAAGTGGAAAAGCTTTTCGAATCGCGCAAACGGTACGGCATCAGTGTTCCGAACGATTACGAACCTGGCAATCCGGTGGTGGCCGAAGAAATGCCCGACAAAGACGAGAAGCTGGAAATCACCCGGCAACAGATTCTGGCCATGGTGGATGAAGCGTTGCGCATGAAGGGCGTGCTGTAAGCGCGCGTTTTTCCACAACGTTGCCCAGCCGCGACGGTTAGGAAGCGGTTACCTCGCTACAATCGGCTGGTCAAGACGGTACCGGCCCCTGCCCTGCCCGCAACGTTGCGGCCTTGGCGATTTCCGCTATGTCTTCGTCTTTCCGCTTACGTTTTCTTGACCGGTAATAGAAAAGATAACTGGCCAGGGTCACGCCGGCGATCAGCTTGGCCACTTCGGTGATCCCGAACAGCAGGTTGAGCGTGCCCACACCATTATCATTTGGGGCGATGTTGTGCACCGCGGTTTTCGGGTCGTCAATGGAGTGGGGGAAATCGGTTTGGCGTCCGCGATACGACAGCTCCGGCGAAATGGCGAAGAACTGCACCAGTACCAGGGCCAGCATCAGTCCGCACAAGATCATCGGCAGCGGGCGCTTTTCGGTGGCCAGGTACAGCACACCGGCTGCGATCAGCCCCAGCGCGATTTGCGTGAATTCCCAACTTTCAAAGATGTAGCGATTTTGTTCGGCCGCGAAATGGTGCATCAGCAGGCGAGCCTGTTCCACCCCCGGGCCGCGAATGGCGTCGGCCGCCCCCGGCACCACGGACGCCCCAGCCAGGGGTGTTCGCAATACGGTATCCACCAATCCAAGGGTCTGGAAAGCGCCCCAATCGAGGAACAGAGAAGTGGCCAGCCAGGCGCCAAGCAAAAACGTAGCAACGCGAGTGGAGTGCACAGTGTAATCAGTTTCTCACGCGGAGGTTCGTGCGGGCAAAGGTGGATCGCGAACTGATCGCGGGAGGATTCGGAGTCGCGGTACTCGCAGGTATAGCGCGGATTCAACGTATCCATTATGGTGGGATAGCCCATGGCCGCGGTGCGGCCGCCGTTCGTGCCCGCCGGTCTACGGTAGAGCCAGACTGCTGCGGTGCATGTTGGGTGAAACCGAGGGCCGGGTGCCACCCGCCCCATTTCATTGCCCATCATACATTTTAGAGCCCTTCATTTTAGAGCCCTTCATAGGTGATCATGAACACGCCCGTCGACTCATCGGCTTCCAGTAACAGCTTGCCGTGGGCTTTCACCCAGACCCAGGTGGTGTATGTCTGTTCCGTGTCGCCGTCGTATTCCGATTGCAGGCCGGGTTTGCCATAACGGGTTGTCAATGCAGAGAGCGCTTTCTCGAATGCGCCGCGCTTGTCTTCGGCGGTCATGGTGGCTTTGCTCAAGCCGTTCTTTGGGAAGACGAGGCTGACCCTGAACTCCACGCCGGTGAAGATGTATCTGGCAATGTATCTGTCAATGATCAGCGTGTCCACGCCTGCGGCTTCTGTGCAGGACATCTTCGCCCGATTGCACTCGTGAGCACCGAGTGGGCGGAGAGTTTTCAGTGCGATGGGTTTAGCGGTGCCCCATCGCACATCTTCCCAGCCGGTGATGTCGACGGGAGGGCGGGGGGCTTGGCCGAAGGCGATAGCCGTGACCGCCGTCAGCCAAAGCACCAGCGGGGGAAAGCGGGGCGGCGTTGTCCGCCTGATGAGGTCCATGAGTGTGACCAAGGGCATGAGCGCATTTTAACGAAAAGCGGCGCAACTTCCGATTGCTCCCTGGGCTTAAGGATTCAGAAGCGCAAACGGGCTTCGAAAAATCAAGAAGAGAAAGGGTAAACGCCGATATGAAACGGACAATTTGGAGTGCGGTACTGATGGGGGTTCTGGCGGCGGCTCCGGCCACCTTTGGCGAAGAGAACAAGGTGAATGAACGCCAGCAGAACCAACAAAAGCGAGTTGGCGAAGGGGTGGAAAACGGCTCGCTTTCCTCCACCGAAGCGGCGCGGATCGAGAAGCAGGAAGCCGGCATCCACAAAGAAGTGAAGACCGACCGGGCGGCCAACGGCGGCAAGTTGACGCCGCAGGAAAAGGCTCAGGTGAACCGCCAGCAGAACCGCGAAAGCCGCCGGATTTATCGTCAAAAGCACGACGGCAACAACAAATAAGTTTGGTGACTGACTGGTGATTTCGTAGTCTTGGTGGAGGCGCCCTGTGGTTAAGGGCGCTTTCTTCTTTTGGTGTCGTTCTTCGTTTTTGTTTCCTCCTTTTTTGCCTACTTTGCAGACGCCGGTGGCGTTTACCGGTAGGTGCCCGCCATTCACCGATTTTCCGTGCCGAATCAAGGGCTTCGCCTGCTAGCATCAGCTGGGAAGAGGTCCGTTTATGGAAGACGCAAGCAAGAACGCAAATCAGCCATTTTCACCACCCGCGGGAAATTCAGGGGAGCACCTCGCAGAAAACCCCGGGGCACCGCAAACCGGCTCAGAGCAGGCTGGTGCCGGGCAGCCGACGCCGGGTCAGCCCGGTCAGGACTGGCGGTTTCGGCATCGGGGTCCGGGGCGGTTGGGCGGGGCGATTTTCGGGTTGTGGATTGTTTTGATTGGCGTTTTGTTTTTACTGCAGAACCTGGGGATTTTCTATATCGGCCAGATCTGGCAGTTTTGGCCGCTGATTCTGATTGGCATGGGGCTGTCGCGTGTGATTGGCAGCTATTCTCCGGGCGGGAAAGTTTGGGGCGCGTGTCTGGCGGGCCTCGGCGTGATTTTTCTGCTGTCGAACATGCGGATGCTGCCGCCGCACATCTGGAATTATATTTGGCCGCTGGGGCTGGTGTTTTGGGGCGTGCGCATGTTGCTGCGGCCGCGGTTTGACCGCTGGGAGAATCGCGAGGATCGCTTGCGGAGAAAACAGGAATGGCGCCAACAAAGATGGGAACAGAAAACGGGCGGGGGTGGTGCCGGAGGGCCGGGCGAGAGTTCGCACTTGGGGTTTCACACGACAACCTCGAGCGCAGCCAACCGGTTGAACGAGTATGCGATCTTGGGTGGTGTGAAGCGGCGCATTGATTCGCAGGAGTTCGAGGGCGGCGATTGCACGGCGGTGATGGGCGGGATCGAATTGGACTTGAGCCGCGCGGCCACCAAGCTGGACGAAGTGGTGATTGAAGCCAATGCGCTGATGGGCGGGGTGGACTTGCGGGTGCCGCCGGATTGGGAAGTGGTGGTGCGGGGCATGGGCATCATGGGCGGGTATGACGACGCGACGCGGCCTCCCGTAAATATAAATATGGGTACGGGCGCCCGGCGGCCGCGGCTGATTGTCACCGGCCAGGCGCTGTGGGGCGGCGTGAAAGTAAAGAACTAAGCGGCGCTGGGTAAGAAAAAATGCATCCCATCTTTGCTTCGCGCAATGGATTGGTTCTGTATCTTGCGGCCTGGGGCGCTTTGGCGCTACTGCTGGCCGGTTTGTTGCGGCTGCAAGGCGATCTGGATTTTAAGCAGGCCATAGAACTGGCCGGGCCGTTGGCGCTGGTATATGCGTTTGTGTGTTTGACCCCCTGGTACGCCTGCCGCACGCTGCCGTTGGGCAGAACGTCAAACACCAAGATTGTTTTAAATCATTTTGGCGCTTCGGTGTTTGCGTCAGCGCTGTGGATTGGCGCTGCGCGGGTGGTGGGTTATTTGCTGGACCTGGACCCGCGCTCGCTGGAAATGCCGCTGCTGATGGCGGTGGGGTTCTTTCTGTATGGGCTTTCGATTGCGCTGCACTACACCTGGCTGGCGATTGAGGCTTCCCGGGATGCGGTGGTGCAGGCGCGGGAAGCAGAGTTGCGGGCGCTGAAGGCGCAGGTGAATCCGCATTTTTTGTTCAACAGCCTGAATTCGATTGCGGCGCTGGCATCCACCGATCCGGCGCGGGCGCGGGAGATGTGTATTCATCTTTCGGGATTTTTGCGGCAGACGCTGGGGCTGGGCGAGAAGGCCAGCATCAGTTGGGGGGAAGAAGTGCAACTGGCGCGCACCTATCTAGACGTGGAACAGATTCGGTTTGGCAAGCGGCTGCGGGTGGAGATACACATGGACGAAGGGTGCGCGGCTTGCCAGGTGCCTCCGCTGGTTTTGCAGCCGTTGATTGAGAACGCGGTGAAGCACGGCATTGCGTCCCTGGTGGACGGCGGGACCATCCGGGTGGACTGCGTGATTCTGCAAGACACGATGCGGGTTTCGGTGGAGAACAGTTTTGACCCGGAATCGCCATCGCCGCGGTCGAGTGGGCTGGGGATTCGCAATGTGCGGAGCCGGCTGGAAACGCGCTTTGGCAGCGCGGGGGCGTTGAACGTGAACGCCGAAAATTCCGTGTTTCGCGCGCAAATGAGTCTGCCGTATCGCAAAATGAATTAGACATGTTACCCGAGACAGGTTTTCATTACTACCGGTGCATTTCGCTGTTGGGACGCGGCGGGATGGGCGAGGTGTTTCTGGCCGAGGATACGCGGCTGCTGCGCAAGTGCGCGCTGAAGGTTCTGGCTCCAGAGGTGGCGCGGGAAGCCGGGCGGCTGGCGAGGTTTTTGCAGGAGGCGCGGGCGGCATCGGCGTTCAATCATCCGAACGTAGCGCATATTTATGAGATTGGCGAAGAGAATGGCGTGCATTTTCTGGCCATGGAATACGTGGAGGGAAAGACATTAGAGGCGAGACTAGCTGAGGCGCGGTTAGCCGAAAGCCCCATGGCGTTGGACCAGGTGCTGGCGATTGCGGTGCAGGTTGTGGACGCTTTGGATGCGGCGCACACGCGTGGGATTGTGCACCGCGACATTAAGCCGGCGAATTTAATGCTGGATGGACGCGGGCATGTGAAGGTGCTGGATTTTGGGCTGGCGAAAATCATCGGCGCGGAGCAGGCCCCTCAGGACGAACAGACGCAGTTGATTTCCTCGAGCGGCACGCTGCTGGGAACGGTGGCGTACATGAGCCCGGAGCAGGCGTTGGGGCGGAGTGTGGACGGGCGCTCAGACCTGTTCAGTCTGGGTGTGGTGCTGTACCAGATGGTAACCGGGCGGTTGCCATTTGGCGGGCAGACGTCACAAGAGACGCTGGCACGGATTTTACGGGAGCAGCCCGAGCCAGTGTCGCGGTTCAGCTACGATTTGCCGCCGGAGATCGAGCGCATTATCCGCAAGTGTCTGGAGAAAGACCGGGAGCGGCGGTATGCATCGGCGCGGGATTTGCTGGTGGATTTACGCAATTTGCGGGTGCCGGGGACACTTGGGGAGACGATAGCGGAGGCAGCGGGATCGTCGTCTTACAGTGAGAAGCCGCGTCCTTTGCGCGCCATTGTGGTGGACGATGAAGAATTGGCGCGGCAATTGTTGTGCGAGTATCTGAACGCCAAACTGGAAGTTCAAGTGATTGCGGAATGCGCCAACGGGTTTGAAGCGCTGAAGAGCATTTCCGAACATAAACCGGATTTAGTGTTTTTGGACGTGCAGATGCCGAAGCTGGACGGCTTCGAGGTTTTGGAGTTGATTGGCAACGAAGTGGCGGTGATCTTTGTGACGGCGTTTGATCAATACGCCATCCGCGCGTTTGAGGCGCATGCGGTGGATTATTTGCTGAAGCCGTTCAGCGAAGACAGGCTGTGGACGGCGGTGGCACGGGCGCGAGAGCGATTACAGGCTCCGGCGGGGGCTGCTTTGGCAAAGCCAGCAGGACCGAGAACGGACGGACGCTCTGACGGACGGTCTGAAATGATCCGCGACGCGCGCGGGCCGGGCCAATATCTGGAGCGCGTGGTGGTGCGCGACGGCGCCAAGGTGCAGATCATTCCCATCCGCAAGCTGGATTACGTAGAGGCGCAGGACGATTACATTGCGCTGTTCAGTGAAAAGAAAAACTACTTGAAGCAGCAGACCATTTCCGGCATTGAAGAACAATTGGACCCCAAAATGTTTGTGCGGATTCACCGTTCGTATATTGTGAATCTGGAGAAAATTGCCCGTATTGAGCCCATGGCAAAAGACAGCCGGGTGGCGGTGCTGCACGACGGCGCGCAGATTCCAGTGAGCCGCGGCGGATATCTGAAATTGAGGGCGGCTTTGGGCGAAACGGATGAGAAGTAGCTCCTGTTAGCATGGAACTAAGCGGCCGCTGGATGCGTACATAGCTCTATACCGTTATTTTGCAGACTCTCTAGAGGATTTTGATTCCGTGAAGCGTTCCACAAAAATAGTATTCGGAGTGGTGGCCGCCGCTGTGATTGCTGGCGGAGCGGCCGCGGGCGTGCGCTGGTCCAAGCGCGATATTGTGACGGTGCAGACCGGCCTGGCGCTGCGCGGCGATCTGCTGGCGGTGGTGACGGCGTCGGGCGAAATTAAGCCGCGCAACTACATCAACCTGGGCGCGAACGCGCAGGGCCCCATCACCGAAGTACTGGTGAAAGAGGGCGACCATGTGCGCAAAGGGCAGGTGGTGGCACGCATTGAGCATATTCAGCCGCGCGCGGAATTGGACGCACAAAGGGCGGCGGTGGCTTCCGCGGTGGCGGATGCGAATGCGTCCGAGGCATCGCTGAAAGTGCAGGACCAGGCGATTGCAACGGCGCAGGCGACGCTCGAGCGCAGCAAAAGCGATGCGGAATTGGCGAAAGCGAATTTCGAGCGCTACGATCAGCTCTACAAAAATCAATTGATCGCGCGGCAGGAATACGAGCAGTACCGGGCGACGTTCAATGCATCGCAAGCTGGCATAGGTGAGAGCGCGGCGCGGTTGGAGCAGGCCAAACAACAACGCGCACAAATGGTTTCGCAGTTATCGAGTCTGCAACGCCGGATTACCCAGGCGGAAGCCGGTCAAACGCGGGTGGCCGATATTCTGGCGAAGTTTGATGTGATTGCACCGATTGACGGCGTGGTGACCAACCTGCCCGTGCGGCAAGGAGAAACGGTAGTTCCGGGAATTCAAAATTCGGCGGCTTCGACGGTGATGACCATCGCCGATATGTCGTTGATCACCGCCGAGGTGAAGGCGGATGAAACCGATATCGTCAGCGTGCAGGTGGGCCAGCAGGCGACGGTCACGATCGATGCCATACCCAACCGCGTGTTTCATGGCAAGGTGATCGAGATCGGCAACACGGCGATTTTGCGATCGTCCGGATTGGCCGCATCGCAAAGCGCAACTTCCAGCCAGGAGGCCAAGGATTTTAAGGTAGTGGTGGCGCTGGATGATCCACCGGACGAGATTCGCCCGGGGCTATCGAGCACGGCGAAGATCACCACGGCCACGCGCAAAGACGTAGTGTCGATTCCGATTCAGGCACTCACCGTACGCACGCCCAGCGAGTTAGAAAAAGATACCACCGATGCCACAGCACCCGGCAAACGTGTTTCCCGCGAAGAATGGCAGGGCGTCTTTGTGGTGCAAAACGGACAAGCGGAGTTCCGCCGCGTGGAGACTGGCATCACGGGGGCCAGCGAAATTGAAGTGACCAAGGGGCTGGAAGCGAACGAGCAGATTATCACGGGGAGCTACAAGATCATTCGCACTTTGCGGAATCAGGCGCGGATACTGGTAGACAATAAGCCCAAGCCGCCGGGGCCTGTGTCGTAGCTGGTTTACCCTATGGCCCAAGCCAGCGAAGTGGACAAAACCCAACGCGGGGAGCAGTTGAAACGCGATGGCATCATCATCCGCACTTGGAATTTGCAGAAAACCTATGTGATGGGCGATCAGACCATTCATGCGGTTTCCGGCATTGATGTGGAAATAAAAAAAGGTGAATACGTGGCGATTATGGGGCCTTCAGGGTCCGGCAAATCCACGTTGATGAATCTGATTGGATGTTTGGACTCGCCCACCTCAGGCGACTACTATTTGAACGGCAATTTGGTAAGCGCGATGGATGACGATGAGCTGGCGCGCATCCGAAACCGGGAAATCGGGTTTGTGTTTCAAACCTTTAACCTGCTGGCGCGGGCCACAGCGCTGCATAATGTGGAACTGCCGCTGGTCTACGCCGGGGTGAGCAGAAAAGATCGCGAACAAAGGGCCATTCAGGCGCTACGCGCAGTGGACCTGGAAGCGCGCATGATGCACAAACCCAGTGAACTTTCCGGAGGGCAGCGCCAGCGCGTGGCGATTGCGCGAGCGCTGGTGAACAATCCGTCGTTACTATTGGCGGATGAACCCACTGGTGCTCTGGATACGGCAACGGGCAACGAAATTATGGCGCTGTTCCAACGTTTGTACGAGCAGGGCAACACCATTGTGGTGGTGACGCACGAGAACGATATCGCCCAGCTGGCCAACCGCATCATCTTTATCCGGGACGGAAAAGTGGAGCGGGATGAAGCGGTGCGGAAGTAGGCGCTAGGCTTCGTTTTTCAGAATGGTGAACCCTGAACCTCGGGCGAGATCGTCGTCGCTGGTAACGAGAGTCAAGCCATAAACCCTGGCGGTTGCGGCCAGCATCGCATCTGCCGGATCCGCACGAGGCAGGGTGACTTCGGTCAGAGCCAATGCAGCTTCATGGGTAAACGCCGCTTCGCGAAACGGCCCAGCTTTCAGGGCGGCCGCGATCCAGGTTTGCGGAGAGCTGTTGAGTTTGATACGGCCTTTGCGAGCCAGCGTCATCACTTCCCAGCAGGAGACGGGTGAAAGCCAAAGTTCGTTGCGGGGGTCGGTCAACAATTTAGCAACGCGACGGGAAAGCTTTTTCGGGTACGTCGCGCTCCACAGCCAAATGTGCGTATCGAGGAGAAGTTTCACACGTTAGCGCGGCGCTGTTTGCGCCGCTTGAATGAGTGCAACATGACTAATCCCGCAAGGCATTCCACTCGCTGGGTTCCGTCGAAGAACCGACGATATCACCAGTGATTTCCAATGTGCCGGACATAGAGCCCAACCAATTCGCCGAATCCAGCCGCGGAGAGCAGGGGACAATTTCCGCTACCGGTTTGCCGAAACGGGTAACCCGCACCGGCCGTCCGGTCTTGTTCACGTTTTCGAGAACCGACAGGCAGGTGGCTTTGAATTTGGAGATGGAGAGGACTTCCATGTGTTCATCGTACCATGGTCAAAGACTATGGTCAAAATAGCTACTTCCCGCCCTTGTACATCACGCGCCAGACTTTGCCCTTCTGGCTGTCTGTAATGAAGAGAGACCCGTCGGGGCCCTCGGCAACGCCATCGGGACGGGCTGCCGCGTCGTTAGGATTCATCAACGGAGTCTTGCCCGGGAAGCCGCTGGCGAAAACTTCGAAATCGCCCGACGCAGCGCCCTTGCTGAAAGGCTGGAAGGTGATGTTGTAGCCGGCCTGTTCTTGCGGGGTACGGTTCCAGGATCCGTGAAAGGCAATAAACACGCCGTCCTTATATTTGGCAGGGAACTGTTTGCCCGAGTGGAACGCCAAATCAACGGGCGCCCAATGGGCGGGGAACGCGGCCACGGGCGGAGTGAATGGCGCGCAGCGGTCCGCGGTTTTTCCATCACCGCCGTATTCGGGGTTGTTCAGGAATTTCTTGACACCGTAATCGAAGAAGCAATACGGCCAGCCGAAGTTCGAACCCTGGACGGCTTTGAACAGCGGCTCCGCCGGGCGTTCGGCGTTTTCTTTCGCGGTGAACGTTCCGGGCCACATCATGTCCAACTGATCGCGGCTGTTCATGGCGATGTAGAGGGCTCCCTCGTGCCAGGTGATGGCGGGCATTTGGCGCAGTCCAGTGGCAAAGCGAGTGCCGTCTTCCTGTTTCTGATTCAGCTTGTTCTCGTCGAACTTCCAAATGCCGCCATTCTTTTCGAGGATCGGGCAGGGGTCTAGGCCAGGCGATTTCGCCTGACGATCTTTGGTCTGGCAGGCGTTAGAAGGCGCGCCCACATTGACGTAGAGCGAGCCTTTGCCATCGAAGGTGAGGCCTTTGTCACCATGCTGACGAACACCAGGCAGTCCAGCCACCACGGTTTCCGGTGCGACCGTCGGCTTCAATTCACCCTTGGCCAGCTTATAGCGCAGCACGGTGTTGGGCTGAGCAATGTACAGGTAGCCGTTGCGCAAACCAATGCCCGTGACGCTGCCGGAGCCGAAATGTTCCTTCATTTCAAACTTGCCGTCGCCATTGGAGTCGCGGAGAGCCATCACGCCGCCCTTGTCTTCACTGCCCATCAAAGCGACGTAGACATCGCCGTTGGGTGCGACCGCAAGGTGCCGCGCCTCGCCCAGGCCATCCGCGACCACTTGCGCGCAGAAGCCTTGCGGAAGGGTGATGCCGCCGTTATCGGCGTCACAGGTGGCGGCGGCAAAGGCGGCTGCAGTCATGAGAGCAGCAGCGAAAAGAATTCGGGTTAGGCGCATGGGGTTTCCTTTGGTGCGGCGCTACGTTCCGCGCCATTGTCTATGATAGACGTTATGACCGCGTGTCGCAGCATCCTGCTTCTGATGGTGGCGGGTTTCTTACTTTGTGCACAAGAAAAAGTCCGTTCGGTTTGGGATGGCATCTACAGCGAGGCGCAAGCGACGCAGGGCGAGACTACGTACCGCGAAGCCTGCGCCTCCTGCCACGGATCGAAACTGAACGGCAGTGGAAATATTCCGCCACTGGCGGGCCGCGATTTCACCTCGAGTTGGAATGGCATGAGTGTGGGCGATTTGTTCGAGAAGATGCAATCGTCCATGCCGGCCGATAAGCCGGGGCAGTTGAGCAAAGAGCAAAATGCGGGAATTCTGGCTTATATTTTGCAGATGAACAAATTTCCAGCGGGCGGCGCGCCGATGCCCACCGATGTGGAGGCATTGAATGCCATTCGCATCACCGCTGCAAAATAAAAGGCCCCACGGTAGGAGAATGAAGAAATGACCGCAGCCGATTTTCGCCGCATTGCGTTGAGTCTCGAAGGGGCCGAAGAGGGCTCGCACATGGGCGCGGCTGACTTTCGCGTGGGCGGCCGCATTTACGCGACGTTGGCATCGGAAAAATTGGGTTACGGAAATTTGATGCTGACGCCGGAACAGCAAGCCGGGTTTGTGGGCGAGTTGCCCGATGTTTTTTTGCCCGTAGCGGGCGGATGGGGACGGATGGGCGCAACGCACATCCGTCTGGCGGTGGCATCGGAAGACGTGATGGAAGGCGCTTTGCGAACGGCCTGGAAATCGCGGGTGGAAAAGAATGCGACAACGGGCAAAAAAAAGCTGGGTGCAGCCGTGCGACCGCGTAAGCAAGCGAAGTGACGTTTCGTGCAACGCCGACAGGCGGTGCTAAAGCTTAGTCCAGCTCAAACGCACTGGTATAGTCCAGCTTGAGCGAGGGGTCCTGGTCTTCTTTGCGCAAGAAGCAATTTCCCACCGCAAGCGTTTCAATTCCCGTGCCCATGAAGCAGCGGAAGGCATCTTCGGGAGTTCCAACGATCGGCTCACCGCGCACGTTGAAACTGGTATTCACGATCACCGGGCACCCGGTGAGGCGTTTGAATTCGGCAATCAGCGCATAATAGCGCGGGTTGGTTTCCTGGTGAACGGTTTGGATGCGTGCGGAATAATCGACGTGAGTCACGGCCGGAATATCGGATCGCGGCACGTTCAATTTCTCGATACCGAATAATCGCTCCTCTTCCGCGGTCATCGTGCGGCGGCGTTTGGGAACGACGTCGGCCACCAGCAACATATAGGGGCTATCGCCGTCGAGTTCGAAATATTCGCCGACATCCTCGCGCAGCACCGAGGGCGCGAAGGGGCGGAAGGATTCACGAAATTTCACTTTCAGGTTCAACACGGATTGCATCTGGGGCGAACGGGCATCGCCCAGAATAGAGCGGCCGCCTAACGCGCGCGGGCCAAATTCCATGCGGCCCTGAAACCAGCCCAAGGCCTTTTGTTGCTGCAACGCCTCGGCGCACAAGCGCACCAGCGTCGCGTCATCAACGCTCTGGAACTTGGCGCCGGCGGCACGCAGTCTGGTTTCGATGTCTGATTGAGAAAACGAAGGCCCAAGGTAGGATCCCTGCATGCTGTCGCGGCCATTTTTGGCGATGGTTCGCGGCTGATGCTCAAAACCGTAATAGCCTTCGAGTGCCGCGCCCAACGCGCCGCCGGCATCGCCCGCCGCGGGCTGAATCCACAAACCGTCGCATACGCCGCTGCGCAATAGTTTGCCGTTGGCCACGCAGTTCAGCGCCACCCCCCCCGCCAAGCACAGATTGCGGATGCCGGTTTCTTTTACCAGTGCGCCGGCAAGCCGCAACACCACCTGATTCAACACCTCTTGTATCGAAGCGGCCAGGTCCATGTGCACCTGGGTCAACAGCTCGGATGGCTTGCGCGCGGGGGCGCCGAAAAGCTGATCGAACTTACGGTTCGTCATGGTCAGGCCGGTACAGTAGTCAAAGTATTCCTGATTCAGCCGAAAGGACCCGTCGGGCTTTAAATCCACCAAGGTATCCAGGATTTTCGTGACGTATTTAGGTTCCCCATAAGGCGCTAAACCCATCAGCTTATATTCGCCGGAATTTACGCGGAACCCGGTGTAATAAGTAAATGCCGAATATAGCAAACCCAAGGAGTGCGGAAAGTGAATTTCCTTGACCATCTGCAAAGTGTTGCCGCGGCCAATTCCCAGACTGGTGGTGGTCCACTCGCCCACGCCATCCATGGTCAGAACCAGTGCTTCTTCAAATGGCGAAGGATAAAAGGCGCTGGCCGCGTGGCTGACATGATGTTCAGTAAAGAGTAATTTGCGTTCATCGAAACTTGCGGAATACTTGCGCAATTCGTCGCGCAGTAAGTCTTTTTGAAACAGCTTTTCCCGCACCCACAAAGGCATGGCCATGCGGAAGGACGAAAATCCCTTGGGGGCCATGGACAAGTAGGTTTCCACCAGCCGTTCAAACTTCAAGAACGGTTTGTCGTAAAAAACCACATGGTCCACCTGCTCCATGGCGGAACCGGCCTGTCGCAGGCAATACTCGATGGCGTGATGAGGAAAGCGGGAATCATGTTTCTTGCGGCTGAAGCGCTCTTCCTGAGCCGCCGCAATAATTTCCCCGTCCCGCACCAGCGCCGCGGCGCTATCGTGGTAAAAAGCCGAAATCCCAAGGATCTGCATTGGGTGGCTAAAACAACGTATAAATAAAGGGTGCGATGGCGGATCCCTGGGCCAATACCAACAAAGTTCCTACCAAAAAGGAAACCACGATCAAGGGGAATAGCCAGTACTTCTTGCGTTGGCCTAAGAAGCCAACAAACTCCTTCAAAAAAGACATTCCGCGCTCCTAAAATGATTCTGTCTAAAACTGATTCCGCATGGCAGCGGGATCGGGGCCCGGCGGTATCCGGGTAACCCAGTAACTTTGTGCCGAAGCGTCAAAGCGTAACTTCAAGGGATCCTGACCGAAAAGCCGCATCAGTGCACCCAGCGGTGTAGCGACCAGGAAAAAGATCACTCCCATCGCAACCGGGCTGACCACCCGATTCATCAGCAAAGCCAGTTGGGTCCAAACGCGGTTGGCCGGATGGAGAATTTTGGGAGCCAGCAGCGCGATCAACAACAGCAGAGCTGCCATTACCAAGGCCCACGGCCGGACCGGCAAATGCCGCCGCAATGGCGTCAGACCGATCACTAGAAACACCGCCACAAACACCAGTCCAAACGACCGGTCCGAGGAACCTTTCACTGGTTCATTGTGGCCAAAATCTTCGTGCGTGGATCCACTCATAATCGTTTGCTCAGTGATTGGGCGGTTAGTTTGCCCGGGCTATCAATTCCGCAATGATGCGTGGTTCCATGGTAGCGTACAGCCGCTGCGCCACTAACTGATTGCCTTTCGGTGTCAAGTGGCAATAGTCGGTGAACGTCTTCTCGCTGGTGTCATCATACGCGTTTTGCAAATCGACAAAAACAAAGCCCTGTTCCTGCGCGGTTTGCGCCATCAAGCGAGAGATTTCCGGGCGCAGGTTCTCATATAAGTAAACGTTACGACGTCCGGAAATCTTACGCATATAATCGGCGAATTTCTTTTCGGCGGCGCTGAATGGTTTCACGCTTAGAATCAATTCCGGCTGCATGGAAAAGAGCGCGGGAATCCCCTCAAACCGCAATTCGTTTTGCAGCCGCTTGGCCATGGTTGGGTAATACACGGCACGCTGCATGCGGTCTCGCGCTTGCTGTTGTTGGGCCGGATCAAGATCCGTGAGTTTTACGGGCACCGGGATTGCCTCTGTGCCGTGGGTATCGCTGGCAACTTTAAATCCGGACGGCGTGAATCGGTCTTGCAGGAAGGTCCAGGCCACGCTGTTATTGCGCAGCCAAGTGGAGTTTACAACCAACCAGGATGCGAAAGTCTTGGGGTAGACCATGGCCCGGAACAAATCTTCGTGCGGAGTTTGGTCATAGGGATTGTAATCCCCCGCAGGGGCATCCATCAACCCGCTGAGATCATTGTGGCCGTCCAGAAAAATCATGAAATCGGGTTTGTAGGCCAATAGTTTCGCGGGTATGAGCGAAAAATGCTGGTGCATGCGGAATTCGTTGGTCGCGGCGTTAATCACTTCCCAATGCCGCTCCGGATGGTTCTTGCGCAGAAGGCGCTCCAGATTGGCATCCACCAGATCCCGATTATCCAAACGCTGCCAGTCCGGATCCAGGTCGCGGAACAAGCCCTCCGATCCATAAGCCGTGGAGCCGCCCAAAAGAAAAATGCGCACGGTTCCGGAAGGTTTGTCCATCGCCGTTTCCTCATCGCGGCGAAAACCCGCGGCGTTATGGCGAATATCAACCCGCTTATAACCCGGTGTATTGCGCCAGCCGGTCCAACGATCCATCATCGTGTTGGGGAAGCGCATGGCCTCTGGCCCCAGACGCCGCGCCTGAATCGCGCGGAGTGCGAATTCAGCGCCTCCCAACAGGACCACCAAGATCGCGAGGTTGACGGCAATGATGTAAACGGTACTGCCGCCCGCCGTCCTGGCTTGGGGCCTCCGCGAATAGCGCATTCCATCACCGTACCATTTTCCTTGGGGTTTTTCAGGCTTTTCGTATGTAAGACGAATGACTACACAGCCGCGTTCATCACGCTGCTCGTAAATACGCTATAACTAAAACCTGTGGCGATTGAGCTAAAACCCGCGGATGTCGCCGTGATTGGATTGGGCGCGGCTGGCGGTGTGGCCGTCCTACCGCTGGCCCGCGCGGGATTGACGGTGGCGGGAATGGAAGCAGGCACATGGATGGACCCGCATGCCTACCGTGCCGATGAAATTCACAATAATGTGCGCGCGCTGGTCACTTCGGTCCCCAAGGCTCAGCGGGAGATTCCGACGTTTCGTACCAGCGAAACGGAAAAGGCCCAGCAAGCGGCGTTGCATCCGATGATGAACGCGATCGGCGGAACCTCGATTCACTACTGGGCGCAGAGCTGGCGTTTTCATCCGTGGGATTTTCGCGTGCGCTCGGAAGCCATTAAGCGCTATGGCGCCAGCGCCATTCCTAACGGCAGCACCCTGCAAGATTGGCCGCTGACCTACGACGAGCTTGAGCCGTTCTACGACCGCATCGAATATGAGGTTGGCGTTTCCGGGCAAGCGGGCAATATTCAAGGAACGTTGGACCCGCGCGGAAATGTGCTTGAAGGCCCGCGCCAGCGCGGGTATCCGATGCCTCCGCTGCGTGACACCGAGTACACGGACATGATGATGGCCGCCGCGAAGAAGCTGGGGTGGCGGCCGTTTCGCGGACCGGCGGCGATTAATTCGCAAAATTACCGGGGCCGGCCTGGCTGCGTGCTGCACGGCTATTGCGACCGCGGCGGATGCCACATTAACGCCAAAAATTCCACGGCCGTGACGACGATTCCAGAGGCGCTGAAGACTAAAAACCTGACCATTTTTGACCGCGCGCACGTGACCCGAATCGTCACGGGCAAAGATGGCAGAGTCGGCGGCGTGCAATATCTGAAAGATGGCAAAGAATATTTTCAACCAGCGAAAGTGGTGCTGCTGGCGTCCTATACCTACGAGAATTCGCGCTTGCTGCTGCTTTCAAAGTCGCCAGCGTTTCCTTGCGGGCTTTCCAACAATCAGGGGCAGGTGGGCCGGCACTATTTCGGGCATTGGGCGGCTGTAAACGTGAATGCGCTATTTCCCTTCGACCTGAACATCTGGTACGGAGCCATGGCGCAAAGCGTGGAAGTGGACGATTGGGCCGACGATCATTTCGATCACACCGGATTGGGTTTCATCGGCGGCACCGGGTTGCATGTCAGCACCGAAAAACATCCCATCGCGGCCGCTGCGATGAACACATACGGGCGCGCCCCGGCGTGGGGCGCGAAGTGGAAGGCGTTTGTTCGTGAAAATCCGGGCCGTTGGACTGCCGCGTATTTGCAGACCACTTCGTTCCCCTACGAAAACACATATCTGGATCTGGACCCGGAAGTGAAAGACCCGCTGGGCGACCCGGTGTGCCGCGTGACAAGTGGCCCAAAAGAAAACGAAGCGCGTGCGGCGGCGTTTGGCCAGGAGAAGATGGAGCAATGGTTCCGCGCGGCCGGCGCCAGCGAAGTGATCAAGGTTCCAGGCAACGGTCCAGCACTCAGCACGCATGCTTTCGGCGGCACGCGCATGGGCGATAATGCAGCGACCAACGTCGTCGACCGTTGGGGCTTTTCGCACGAGGCGCCGAACCTGGGAATCCTGGGCGCATCCATCATCAACACCAGCGGGGCCCGCAATCCTACGCTGACCGTGCAAGCCCTGGCCTGGCGTACGGCGGAGCATCTGATTCAAAATTGGAAAAAGATTGCCCAGTAAGCTTTTTTTTAGAAAGACACATGCCCAAACAAGAAACCGTATCGTTACGCAAGACCTTGGCCGACCTGTTGCGCATGAAAGGCGCGCACCTGGATTTCGAAACCGCGTTGAAAGATTTCCCCGTGGAATTGCGCGGAGCAAAACCGCCGGGCGCGCCCTACTCCGCCTGGCAATTGCTGGAACACATGCGCATGGCCCAGGAAGATATTTTGGACTTCAGCCGCAATCCAAATTACAAAGACAAAGAGTGGCCCGGCGACTATTGGCCCACCAATGAAGCGCCCCCTAACGAACAGGCGTGGGCCAAAAGCATCCAGCAATTTCAGGCGGACTTGCACCAACTGCAGGAGCTGATGGCCGACACCAAGAATGACCTGTTGCTGAAATTGCCACACGGCACCGGGCAAACGCTCCTGCGCGAAGCTTTGCTGGTGGCCGATCATAACTCGTATCATTTGGGGCAGTTGGTGTTGTTGCGAAAAATGCTGCAGGCGTAGGCCGCTTACACTTTCTGCGTCTTCCACTTTCCTCTGCGGAACATGAAAAACGCGGCCGTGGCGAAGGTGGAATAAGCCACCGCGATGGCCATGAAGATCCCGCGGGTCTTAAAGCCCAATGGAAAAGCGAAAAACCAGGCTAGCGGCAACTGCCAGGCCCAAAAACAAATCAGGTTCAGAATGGTTGGAGTGATGGTATCCCCCGCGCCGTTAAACGCCTGCACCAGCACCATGCCCCAGCCGTAAAAAAGATAGCCGTAAGATACCGTGCGCAACGCGCCGGCGGCGATGGGCACAACTTCTGTATCGTGTGTGAACCAGCCCACCAGGCCTTCCGCAAAGGCGACGAACACGAGCGCGACCAAGCCCAGGAAGATCATATTATAGATGCCCGCCCGCCAAACGGCTTGTTCGGCCCTCTGCGGCTTTTTCGCACCCAGGTTCTGGCCCACCATCGTCGCCGCCGCGTTGGCCATGCCCCAACTGGGCAGGAGCGAAAAAATCATGATGCGCACGGCCAGCGTGTAACCGGCCACTGCCGCGCTGCCGAAACCGGCGATGATGCGCACCAGCAAAATCCAACTGGCCATGCCGATCAGGTTTTGCAACATGCCGCCCAGCGACAAACGAATCAACCGCAGCATCAAGTCAGGCATGATGCGAAACTCTTTCCACTGCACCTTAACCCTGCTTCGGCCGCTGAAGAGAAACCACATCTGCAGTAGTACACCCACACCGCGGCCAATGGTGGTGCCGACGCCGGAACCGGTCACGCCCAAGCGGGGAAAGGGCCCCCAGCCGAAAATCAGACACGGGTTTAGAAGCATGTTGATGATGTTGGCGGTCCACAACACGCGCATGGACAGTGCCGCATCACCAGCGCCGCGAAACACGGCGTTGATTAAGAACAAAAGCAGCACCGTGCCGCTGCCGCCGTAAATCGCGCGCGCATAATTTCCGCCGGTGGCGATAACTTCAGGAGACGCGCCCATCAAACGCAGCAGTTGCGGAGCAAGGAGACCACCGGCCAACCCCAACACCACCGCGGCAATTACGCCCAGCAAAATGGATTGAATCGCTACGTCCGCCGCCGCGCTGGGATTCTTCTCGCCAACCCGCCGCGCCACGGTTGCCGCCGCGGAAATGCTCAACCCCATCGCTACGGCATAGAGCAATGTCAGCAGCGATTCGGTGAAGCCTACCGTTGCCACCGCGTTCGAACCCAACCGCGCCACCCAGAAAACGTCCACCACCGCGAACAGCGATTCCATCAGCATTTCCAGCACCATGGGAATCGCCAACAGCGTTATGGCGCGGGCGATGGAGCCTTCGGTGAAGTCGCGATGCGGATCGCCTAAAACTGAATCCTTGATGGCGCGCCACAGGCTCGGGTGCGCATGCGGCGCGTGATGATGATGGGCCGGCGTGGCTTGGTCTTCTGTCATTTTGTCAGGCGATATCGAGCGTTTCTCCGGTCTGGCGACCGGAGCTACCAGGCTTCTTCCGCCATCTCTGTAGCGGATCTCCCGTAATCTTTTTAACGGACCTTCGGTTATCTTTTTAATGGACCTTCGATTATCGTTTTAGCGGATCTTCGATCCAGGGCGGCGTGGCTTCCATCAACCGGCCCAGCGCGGGTTCCAGTTGTTCCATTTTCTGTTTCATCTGCCAGGCCACGTTCCGATAGCTGAAGTGCCCCTTCACACCGCTGCGCAGGTGAGCGATGTATTCGGCCTCCGCAAAGTCCATCTTGAATAGGAATCGGGAACGCGCACCAAAAGGCAACAAATAATGCCCGGCCGGTTCGGGCAACTGCGCGATGGCGGCCAACGTTTCAGTCATGATGGTGGCGTAGCTTTCGCGTAACCCCGATTCGAGAATCACCTGGGGCGTGGCGAACCCCAACCGGCCCGAATACGCTTGCCGATACTGCTGACAACGCCGGTGACGATGCAGATCGCGATATGCGCCAAGGTCCATGACGATGTCGTAAGCGTACAAGCCGCCGCGAAAGCCGCGCAGTAAATCGTCGCGGCGAGTGCGCGACCGCAGAGCCACGTCAATCACTTCATTGCGGCGTTCTTGCGACCACGCCGCAACCGTTTCGTAAAGTTGGCGGAACGGCAGCCCGGTCACCGGATACAGCAGTGTCGCGGCGATTTCGCTCACGGTGTCCGCCGGCTTCAACAGGTCCACATCATCGAACACTTGCGCCTGCAGATGGAGATTCTGCCCGGCCCATTGCGCCAAATCTTTTTGCGAATCGATCGCATGCTGGTCCGCATCCACATGCCGCGCCAGCGTCGGCACCAATGGCTCGCCTGCCGTCTTCGCCTCCCAAACGCAGGCCGGCGGCTGCGCGCAGGCCGCGGCGATTTCATCCGCCAACTGGCGCAATTCCAAATACTCTGACGCCTTCAAGCGCCGGATTTGCCGCTCCAAAGTACGAATGCTGGTGACTTGCCCCACGCCCGTTGGAATGCCGAAGAACAACGTATAGCGCGCGACATCGAACGCCCGCGCTGCGATGTTGCGTTCGTAGGCATCGGGCTTCATGTCATCGGGACGCGGCAGGGAAGCGCTTAAATGCTGCACCGCAGCTTTATGAATTTCATGATAGGCGTACAGTAGTTTTTGGCCGCATTTGGAGTACAACGTCGCATCATCGGCGTTCAGTTCCGGCGGCGTGACGAAACCTGATCGCGAAAAATCCTGATAGCGGCTGCTCCGTGCCTGCCCATCCCACAACTGCTCGTCTTCAATCTCCGTCGCGGCTAGTTCGGAAACGCCTTCAAAGCACAACACCACATGACCCAAATCCGCAATGGAGGCGTGGCCATACTGGAAATAGAAGCTTTCCAGAAACTTCGTCGAATCGTGCGAGCGCACCCAGTCCACCGATTCGCGAATGGAATCGGGCGAGCGCGAATAGCGCGCCAGCGCATACGCGATTTTTTCTGGCGGCATGGGAGCCACAGCCACAACACGGGGAGACTTCATCGGGTCCAAACGGTTATGATAGCGTGTTCGTCACAATTCAAAATAAATTCCATGCAAATCCGAATCAAGCTCACTCATCTGGACGCTGTCCTGCCCACATACGCTCATGGACCGTTAGAAGACGCTGGCATGGACCTGCGTGCCGTGGAGCGCATCGTTCTGCAACCGGGCATTCCGCAAGGCGTGCCCACCGGGATTGCGATTGAGTTGCCTGCGGGCTACGAAGCGCAGATCCGCCCGCGCAGCGGGTTGGCGTTGAAGCAGGCGATCACAGTGAATTTCGGCACCATTGATCCCGGTTATCGCGGTGAGATTCGCGTGGTCGCCTTCAATCTGGGCAAGAGTGACTACGTCATCGAAAAAGGCGACCGCATCGCGCAGATCGTAATTGCACGATATGAGAGCGTAGAGTGGGACCAGGGCGAGCTATCCGAGTCCGTGCGCGGCACCGGCGGGTTTGGCAGTTCGGGAAAATAGTTTTCAGAAAGTCTGTTATTCTGGAGTGGTTATGTCGATCCCCAACGTAAAGCGCTACCGCATCACCAGCCCCGATGGCACCACCACCGCCAGCCTAATGGCTGTGCTGCCCAAAGACATTGATGTGAACAAGTATCTCTCCGAAGCTGCGGCCCGCTTTGACTGGAAAAGCTACCAGGAAGCCCAGGCGAAACAGTTCAAAGTCCGCGTCGGCCAACAGAAACAGAAGAAAGCCAAATAGTTTTTGGCTTTGTAAAAGTTTTACCGCAGCCGCGCACGCAACACGCGCAGGCTGCGGATCCCCTCCGCGGCCACGTCCGGGTCGCTATCCTTCGACAGCGTTTGCAGATAGCTCACCGAATCATTCTGCCCGGATTGCGCCAATACGCCACAGAACTGCATCTTTTCATCTTTCGATGCGTCGCTCAGCATCGGATACATGGCTTGGCGAATGGCGTCGTTCCGGGTAAGCTCAATCAAAAATGCGGACGCCACTCCGCGGTACGCCCTTTGATTAAGCGTGTTGAAAAGATACCGCAAGGGTCCATAGCGCTCCGCGCTGATGTCTCCCAGAGAAACCAGCGCAAACGCCAGTGACAGCCGCGGCTCCATGGCGCGCTCCGCCGTAAAAACGGGTTCCAACACCATGCGATCCTGGCCGAACCGGATGCGGCCCAACCCTTCGGCGGCCGCCGCGCGAACGCCTTCGTCCTTGTCACTCAATGCCGAAATAAAGACGGCATGATCGGCGGGGTCAGCCAACATTGCCAATGCCGCTAGCGCGGCGCGGCGCACTTTGGATGTGCGGGCAACCCGATAGGCATCGCGCACTTGCGGCGCGGCATCCTTATTGTGAAGCAGCCCGGTTACTTCCAATGCCTGCGTCTGAACCTTCTCGTCCAAGTCCCGCAAAAGAAACGTGATGCGCGGTGCGGCCGATGCATCGCCAATTTTCCCTATGGCCACCAACGATTCATACATCAGCTTGTCGTCCTTGGAGCGCAGCGCATCGGCGAGTTCGGGAATGGCCGCACGGCCGCGCAGCACGCCTAACCCACGCGCCGCATTCGCCCGCGCGTCCATGCTGGCTCCGCCGCGCGTCAACTTCCCCAACGCCGTGATCACATCCCCGCGCACTTGAACAAAGGGATCGATTACCTGATCGTTGGTGTCGGTAAATCGGCTGCGAATGGTGTTCCCGGCGCGGGAAAGCGTTCCGCTCAGGCCGTTTTTGACATACCCCGGAAGATAAATATTGACCAGACCATCGGTGGCGCGAATCTGCACTTCGGGGTCGTTGTCAGCGGTAGCGCGCAGCAGAGGGTCCAGCGTCTTGGGGCCACCAATCGTCACCAGCGCTTTCGCTGCTTCCACGCGAACACTCAGGTCCGCATCGCCAATCATCGGAGCAATCGCGGCAATGCCCTCTTCGCCTAACTTTATTTGATCGCGTACTTGACGGGCACGCTGCTTGGCATCAACGTCCTGGGCCTTGATACCCAAGCCCAGGGTTACGAAAACCGCTGCTAGAAAAGCTTTGTTCACCGCACGAATTCTAGTTCCACCCGATGCGGAATCAACCCGGCCTCGTGCCCCAGGTCCAACAGCTTCTGGGCGGCCTTGGGAACCAGTTCCCCGCAATCAACGGTGTAATGATTGACGTACATACCTACGAACTTGTCTGCCATGGCCAGATCCATGCCGCCGGAAAACTCCAGCGCATAATTCAGCGCCTCGGTGCGATTATCCAGCGCGTACTGAATACTTTCGCTCATCATCCGGCAACATTCGCTGCCAATTTCAGCAGGCAGCTCCCGCCGCAACGCATTCGCGCCCAAAGGGAGCGGCAACGCATACTTGGCCTTGAACCATTGTCCCAAATCGACGATGCAAGTGAAGCCCGCCTTGGCATGGGTGAGCTGCGCTTCATGAATGATCAGGCCTGCATCCGCCTTGCCCTCATTCACCGCGTCCAAAATCTTGTCGAACGGAATGTCCACCGCCTCAAAATCAGGCTGCAGCAGGCGCAGAGTTAAATATGCCGTAGTCAGACGGCCGGGAATGGCAATGCGCTTACCCTTAATCTGCTCCGGCGTCATCGGATGCCTCGATACCACCATCGGCCCGTAGCCATCGCCGACACTGGAGCCCGAAGCCATCAAGCGATATTTGTCAGCAATATAGGGATAGGCGTGATAAGAAATGGCCGTTAGATCATACTCGCCATTTCGCGCTTTTTGATTCAGCGTCTGGATATCGCCCAAAACGTGGCGAAACTGCACCAGCGGCGAGCGGATCTTGCGCGTCGCCAACGCATAAAACATATACGCGTCATCAGAATCAGGACTGTGTGCACAAACTACGTCAACGGGAGAAGGCATTCAGGGATTTTTCCGACGGACAGAACTTGGAGCAACAACCTAATTTGGCCTGACGGATTCCTCCGACAGGAATACACCTCGGCAAGGATTCCCGTGCCGCAACACAACGATCATAGCAGGTGTACGGATTTACCTGCCCTGATGAATCCGTCTACGGATTGGCAGGGGTCGTCGGGGCTGGCGGCGGAATCGTTTTGTCGTTCATCGTCACGCCGTTCGCCAGCGTTACCGAGACGAAGATGGCACCCGGATCACCGGTCATCAGCGGGTGGGCCGCTATGCTCACTTTGTCTCCGGGCTTCAGCGTAATGGATTTCCAACCCGCGCGCACCAACACTCCCGGCGATGTCATCTCCACGTTCCAGGAGACCACTTCTCCCTTGTCATTGGGAACTTCCAGCTCCACCCAGGCATGCGGATTGGCCCACTTGAACTGCTTCACTGTGCCCACCAGCGTCACCGTTTTGTTCCGGTCGAAACCGGCCATGGAGTGATGCGCGTTGGCCACGCTGCCCAATCCCAGGGCTAAAACGCAGGTGATCAGTAATGTTTTCATTGCTCTTGTTCCTTAACCGATGGCTACTCTCTTACGTCCTACCGGACGTTGGTCCCCGCCTTGGTGCTGGGCATATGTTCATTCAAATCGGGCAGGCAGGACGCCTCATTGATATCGGTGTCGTCCATGCGCTTGAACCGCTTGGTCATCTTCCATTCGCCGCTGAAGGTTTTGGGATCGGTCAGCGTATATTCGATGTCTAAAGCTTTGCCGCCACTTTTGTCAACCTCGGCCATCTTGATGCGTTCGATGATGCGCAACTCATCGCTGGCCGGAATACCGGTGTCGATCCAATGATGATCGTCCACGAAGTTACGCGTATCGATCACCAATGTGTCGCTTTCCCAGTGTCCAATCGATTCGCCGTTGAAGCTGCGCACCACTACGTCAGGGTCGGTGTGCTTGCGGCCGTCCAGATAAATGATGCGCACACTGTTCATGAAGCCGCTAATCATAAAGATAGAAGTCGGATTCTGCACCATTGCGATCGGCCAAACGCGGGTCATGATGATGGGCATGCCGGCCGGCCAGCATGCGCCAATGTCATCGTGATAGGCCTTGCCGGCCGCCGCCGCTTTTTTGGCCGCGTCATAATGAACTTGCGCGGCGGGAGTCAATTTCAGATCGGTCCCCGCAGGCGGCGTAAAGCGAAACGGATTCTCGCGGCTTAAGGCGTGCTGCCAGGTGCCGGTTAAATCGAAAGGCGGCTTGGGCCGTGGTTTGGCGATGTTCGCCGGAGCCAATGCTCCCAATTGCGCCGCCGGGGCAGAGGGTGCGGTTTGCCCAAATACCACCGTCGCCGCGAAAAGAACTGCGATTGCTTTCAACATGATTACTGCCCCTTCAACCTCATCCGCACCACGCCTTTTTCATCCACGTATTCGCGATTGTTGTCGCACACAAATTCCACCATCTCATAACCCGGCGAACGCTTGTAGGCCAGCGTATAAGTAATCGGTTTTTCCAGCACCACAGGGTCTTCAATCGTAATTTGATCGTGCAAATAATCCGGCGCGGCCAAGCGAATGCGTTCGGTGATGTGCATCTGTTCGCTATGCGGCATACCGCGATAGCCTGGCACGGCGGTTTTTACGCCCACCGTATCCACCACCAGCGTCTCGCCATCCCAATGGCCTACCGATCGCCCGTAATATCCCGGCGGAACATCGTCTATCTTCATCTGAGGGCGGTCCATGTAAACCCGGCGCACTTCGCTAAAGGCTTCAGAAATAATGGTGATCTGCTTCGGCGCCTGAATGAACTCGACTGGGTACAGCGCGATGCTCATCATCGTCGGCATACCGTAGGGAATGCAGGAAACCGCACCGGTAGCCAGTTGTTCGCCGCGTTTCAAAGATTCGGCTTCCGCCGCACGTTTGGCTTCGTAGGGTTTCGCGTATTCGGGTTTCAGCGCCAAAGGAGGCGCGTCCACGGGAGCAACAGCCGCTGCAATTTTCGGATCCGCTCCGCGGCCACCTCTATACGGTGCCCACACGCCCGTCAAATCAGGCTTCTGTGCGCTGAGCACAAAAGAGTTGGCCAAAAGGGCCATCATCCAGACGGCTTTCATTATCTTATTGAGCCCTCTGCGGCCCGTTGGATAGCGTTTTTCCATCCGGCAAGGTGGCCGTGTATAGGAACCCGCCCGCCTGTCCACTCTTCAAAGGATTGATGACCAGCGTGAGCTTATCGCCCCGCTTAACGCTGCTGAACTTCCAGCCGCTGCCCATCAGAATGCTGGGGCTGCCAAGCTCAATGCTCCAATGTTTTACTGCGCCGTCTTCGCCGGGCGCGTCGATTTCGATATAGGCGTGCGGGTTGCTCCATTCAAACGAGGTCACCGTGCCGGCCAGCGTAATGCGCTTGCTCATGTCGAACATGGTGAAGGAGTGATGCGCGAAAACCGGAATGGCGCCGGAAAGTACAAGCATCAGCGCAAGCGCGCAGGCGCGCAAAAGTTGAGTTCGCAAGATGAAGCTCCTCAGACTCCGTTAGATGAGGGCGGAGAGCCGCCCTCAGAAAATTATACAGCTTTAGAAAATGTACTTCAGCGCGAACTGCATAATACGCGGATCTTGGATCGACTGCGTTACCGCACCAAGGCCAGCGGTGTTGGCGAACGTCGGCACGCCGAAGGTTTGGGGGCCCCCCACCGCACCGCTAGCCGATGCCGTGCTGAGGGTGGTGACGGGGTTATACAAATTCACGATGTTGGGCAGATTGAAGACTTCGCCGCGAACCTCAATATTCTGGCGTTCCGTGATTTTGATAGCGCGCGAAACGCCCATGTTCACCAGTAAGTAACCTGGCCCACGCACGGCCTGTGCGCCCATATTGCCGTAGGTGCCAGGCGGCATGATAGCGCCACCCCAGGTGTTCGCCGCGAGTGGCGAGAACGCCTTAGGATTCAACCACCCATCCTTGCCTTTGTTGGGCAGATAAATATCCGGCAGAATTTGATTCGCACGCTGCACAGCCCCGTTGCCATTCAAAGCGATGTCAAGACCAGTGGTCACGTTCAACGGCGCGCCGGAACTGATGATGGCCGAAACCGACATCTTCCATCCTCCCGCAACCCATTCCACCTTGCGGTTGGAGTATTTGGGCGAGGTCAGCACCAGCGTCTGGTTGAAGACTTTACGGTAATCCGAACCCGGGCAATCGCCACGGTCAGCGCGGCGATTATCTAAGCGGGTCTCGGCAAAAGTAGACAAGCCCAGCGCAGGCGTGTAGAGATCCGATACGCAATGCGCCCAGGTGAAATTGGTAGTTGAGGTGAAGTGGTGACCTAGCCGATGCTGCGCCGAAAGCGCCAGTCCGTTGTAATTCGCCGTGCCGCCCTCATCCAGCACTTCGGTTTCGCCAAAATACGTCCCCCAGGTAGGGCTGAGTAAATTAAAGCGGCGCCGCGCGGCAGTGCTGGCGGTGGTATTGCAGTTGTTCACCGTTGCTCCGTTGATCACGCAAGTGGGACTGGTCCCCAAAAATTGCGATTGATTCACCGGATTGTTCAGCCACAGGTGCCGCGAACCGTTACCGATGTAGGCTCCCGTGAATAGCCAGTTGCCCGCTTGGCGTTGAATACTCAAATTGTATTGCTGCACGTAGCTGGGTTTCACATCCAGCGGATAGCCGTAGGTCAACTGCAAGTTGCCTTTCAGGAAATTGAAGTTATTGGCCGGTGCCAGCGGGAACGGGTTTCCTGAAGTGGTGGTCCACGGATTGGCGATGTTGGGAAGACTGTTCACCGTGATGGATGCTCCCCACGGCGGCGAGAAGCCGAACTGATCGAACGCAAAATTGGGGAAGTCGTAGAAGAAGCCATAGCCGGCGCGAATGGACATCTTGCCAGTGCCGGTAGGATCCCACACCACACCCAGGCGCGGCGAGAAATTGGCCATCTTGTTCGGGCTGTATTTGTTATTGGGCAAGCCCGCATCGCCGCCGAAAATCAAACCGGCGGGTGCATTGGGGAAGCGCTGGCTGACGGTGCCCGCCAGGAAATTGGCCATGGAAAACGTCAGCGTCTCATTATAAGGATTGGTATGGCCAAAGAACGGATCCCAGCGGATACCTGCGTTGATGGTCAAGTGGCGGCTGGCTTTCCAGGCGTCCTGCACGTACAGGCCAAAAACATTCTGGTGCTGGTCTGAATACGACGGGCCGGATTGGCCAAAGCTGAAGGCCTTGCCCGTAACAAAATCAGCCAGCGCATTACCCGTGGAGGTGCCATTGAAAGTGAAGGTTCCGTTGGAGTTCAGATAATTGATGGCGGTGGCTTTCAAATTCACGAACAGCATGCCGAAGGTGATTTGATGCGCGCCGTGGGTCATCGATACGTCGTCGGAAACTTGCGTGGTGGTGTAGGGCTGCCAATTCGGCGTAGTGGCGATGCTAAAGCCGCCTCCGGCACCGCTCACGGTGAGCCCGCCCAAAAATTTACCGAACTGGTCGCTGGGCAATTGATAAATGTTCACGCCAAGGTCCGGGTAGCCGATGTAGGAATTGTTGATCGTTGTGTTGGAAGACCGGTTGATCATCGCCCGGAAACTGTTCACCATTGAGTTTGAGATGAGATAGGTATCGCCCAAGGTGACGTTAAACACACTATTCGAAGCTCCGCCGATGGAACCAACCAGAATGCCCTGCGTTGGGTCGCCTTTGGGGCTTTCAAAGTGGTCCACGAAATAACGGCCAAACAGCGAGTGCTTTTCGGTGATCTGATAATCGATCCGCGAAAGCCCCTGGTTCTCGGTGAAACTGCCGGGCGGGCCATAGGTGATTTGGCCATTGGCGGCTGTGGGGACGGGCAGGTATTTGCGCAACGCCAGGGCAACCGGACTAATCGGGCCAATGTTACTGCTCTTTCCCACAGCCGAAAAATCGCCCGCCCACATGGCCGCCGTCGGCACAAATGCCACGGTAGCAATCGGCGTGGACTTCACAATATTGTCCTGGTAACCCAAAAAGTAAAACAGCTTGTCTTTCTTGATCGCCCCGCCGATGGTGCCGCCGAATTGATTGCGTTTCAAAGTGTCGCGAACCGGCTGAAAGGAGTTCCGCGCATTGAATTTGTAGTTGCGCACAAACTCAAACGCATCGCCGTGAATCTGATTGGTGCCGGACTTGGTTACCACGTTCACCGCACCCGCCGAATGATACCCGTACTGCGCCGGCAGCGAGCTGGTTTCTACTTTGAATTCCTGGATGGCGTCCGGGAAAGGCAATGGAAGGTTCTGATTGCTCAACGGGTCATTGTGTGTGCCGCCGTCCAGCAAATAGCCGACGGACCCGTTTCCTCCGCCAGCGAAAGACGCCGAGATCGACGACGCCGATGAGGCACGAAACGTCCGGCCCGGGTTCACGCCAGCGGTGAGGTAAATCAAATCCGTGATATTGCGTCCGTTCAGCGGCAAATCGACCACCCGTTGCTGATCGATCACCTGACCGACGCCCGCGCTTTGCGTTTCCACCATGTTCGCGGCGGCCTCTACCTGCACCTGTTCGGTGATAGCGCCCACTTTCAGCCCCACGTCAATCGTCGGATTACTGGCCACCTGCAGCACAATTCCGGTTTGCACGTACTTGCTGAAACCGTCCTTGGAAACCTCCAACGTATAAGGACCGATGGAGAGTTCCGGAAAAATGTAACTGCCGTCGGTGGCGCTGGTAACGGTTCGAGTGGCACCAGTGGCCGTTTGCATGGCCTTCACTTCCGCTCCCGGCACGGCGGAACCGGTGGAATCCTGCACCGTTCCTCTAATTTGCGCGGTGGAAACCGCCTGCGCGGAAAGTACAGCGCAGTGCAAAGTTAATAAGAACGCAATCCCTAAACCCTTCCTCATGTTGGACTCCCCTTTTGCAACGATTCACCAGAAGTAGTAGATCTAGTGGCTGCATTGTATCGGCGGAGTCCCTCGCGTGTCAATTGGCACGAGCCGCGGCACGAGCCGCGATTACCGGCATGGGGTGACCACAACGGAAGGCCCCGATTGACTCCAACTTTGCCGCCGGGTTACCATCACCCCAAAGCATGGTGACTAAAGCATGGTGAATAGAAACAAGTCCCTCATCGTTGTTACCCTGGCGTGGGTTACCCTGGCGTGGAGCCTCGCTGCGACGGCGCAATCCAGTGCGACGACCTCGGAGCCATCAGTAGTTGCCGCGCCCAAAGGCAACCCCTACCGCGTCGCTGCGACATTACCCGCGCGTATCATCAGCTTGACCGCGGAACCGGGCGCGAATATTCAGCCCGGCCAATCGGTCAATATCGTCTGGCGCACGGAGAACCCCACGCGGGTGACCATCGAGCCCGACTTGGGTAGAGTTCCCGCTCGCGGCACCCGGTTGTTGTCGCCGAAAGCCACAACAACGTATACGCTAACGGTGCGCGGCGCGGGCGACGTCACGCTGACTAAAACCTTGACGGTCAATGTGGCCGGGACCACGCCGATCAATGTGAGTGCCGCGCCGGAAGTGACCAAAACCGTTCCGCGTACCTCCGACGGAAAGCCGGATTTGACGGGCGTTTACGGAACCGCGTTTAATCTGGGCGCAGCGCCGGCGGCGGCCAGACCAAAGGATGCGCCCCCACCATCCACCGAAGCCCGCGGCTATTTCGGCGCGCCTGCGGCACTCAAATCCGGAGCCGAAAGTTTTCGCATCACCCGGCCCGCCGAAGATTCCGGTCCCACGGCCAACTGCATGCCGCTGATTGGCCCGCAAGCCTATGGTGTTCCCTATCAATTTCAGTTGGTGCAAAACGCCCGCTACGTAGTCCTGATGCACGAATATCCAGGTGTGTTCCGCGTGATTCCCATCAGCAACAATCCCCACCCGGTTGACCCGGACCCCAGTTGGATGGGCGATTCCATCGCGCATTGGGATGGCGATACGCTGGTGGTGGATTCGGTGGGCTACAACGACAAAACCGAGCTGAGCGTATTTCGGCATAGCGAATCCCTACATATGATTGAACGCTTTCGCCGGACAGACTTCGATACGCTGCACCTGGAAATCACCATAGAAGACCCCAACGTGTTCGCCAAGCCCTGGGTGCTAAGCCGCGATTTCAACTTCCGGCCTGAGCTGACGCGCATCGACGAATTTGTTTGTGAAAACAACCGCGATTACAGCAAGTTGTTCAAAAAATAAACGGAGACGGCAAAATGAACAGACGAAAGTTTTTTGTGGGTTTGGGCGTGCCTGCCATCGCTTTGTTGGCCCCGGCGCTTTCGGCCCATCACTCCACCTCCATGTACGACATGGAAAATCCGGTCACGGTTACCGGCACGGTGAAGCGGTTTGAATGGACCAACCCGCACGCGTTCATCTTTCTTGACGTGAAAGACAAAGACGGAAAAATCGTGGAGTGGGAAGTGGAGCTGATGAGCCTGAACCACTTGCGCACCTACGGTTGGGTGCGCGACACGGTGAAACCCGGTGACATCATCCAATGCACCGGCGGGCGGGCGCGCAGCGGTGCCACTTCAATTATCAGTTCGCTGATTAAGCTGGCCGACGGGCGCGAGATCAGGTCGTAAGGCAAGGGAACTCACATGAAGAATAGTTTGACGCGGCGCGGCGCCCTGGCTTTGACGGGCACGGCTGTGCTGGCGGCCACCAGCGCGACTGCCGCCACCCCAGCGCGCGAACGCATCGTGGGTTTATACAAATTGGCCAAGGTGATTCGCCGTACCGCCGATGGCCAGGAGACCGTCACCAACGCCAACCCCACCGGGCGCATCTCTTACGATAAGAGCGGCCGCGTATGGGTTTTGTTGGCTCCGCCGGAAAGAAAATCCGCGAAAGACCAGCGCAACATGACCCTGGAAGACTATCAGGAAATGGCGCGCGGGCTGATGGGCTATTTCGGCACTTACGAAGTGGATGAAGCAAAGAAGAAGTTGATCATTCATCTGGAAGCGGCGGCAAATCCCGCGTTGACTGGCACAACAATCGAACGGGAATATGTTTTAACCGACACCACGCTCACCATGATCGTTCCGGGCAATCCGGCGACATTGAATGTGTTCGAGAGATTGCCCGACTAGGCTTTCATCATGAATCTAAAAAACGCAGCAGTACTGATCTCCGGCGGCAGTGCGGGCATCGGCTACGCCATCGCCAAAACCCTGATGGACAGCGGCGCGCGCGTGGCCATCACCGGCCGCGATCAAGCGCGTTTAACCGCCGCGGCGAAGGAGCTGGGCGCCTTCCCCATTCAAGCCGACGTTTCGCAAGAAGCCGACGTGCTGCGGACCTATAAAGAGGTGCTGGCCAAATTTGGCGAGCTGGATGTGCTGGTGAACAACGCTGGCATCGGCGCGTTCAAGCCGCTGGTGGAAACCGAAACCGCGGCGTTCGAGCGCATCTTCGCCACCAACGTCACCGGTGCCATGATGATGGGGCGCGAAGCGGCGAAGCATTTTGTCCAACGCAACCGCGGCAACATCATCAATATTGCGTCGACCGCGGCACTGCGCGGCGCGCCCAACGGAACCGCTTACTACGGCAGTAAATTTGCCTTGCGCGGCATGACCGAATGCTGGCGCGCCGAACTGCGCAAGTACAACGTACGTGTGATGCTGGTGAACCCCAGCGAAGTGATCACCAACTTCGCCGCTACCGCCGGCTTTGCGCAAAAGGCGAATGACAGTAAACTGCGCGGCCAGGAACTGGCCCACGCCGTAAAAGCCATTCTCGAAATGGACGACCGCGGCTTCACCACAGAGCTTGCAGTCTTCGCCACCAATCCGCTTGACTGAAGACGTGGATTGATGGATACATCTATCGCTTCGGCGTCAAACGCAACAATGACCCGCCGCCGGTAAGAACATACACCGCGCCATCCGGGCCTTGCCGCATATCGCGAATGCGTTGCTTCAAGTCCAGCAACAGTTTTTCTTCGCCAATCACCCGGTCGCCATTCAACACCAGGCGCACCAGGTGCTGGCCGGCCAGTGCGCCCACAAAAACATTTCCCTTCCATTCCGGAAACAGATCGCCGGTGTAGAACATCATGCCGGAAGGCGCAATCGAAGGCACCCAGAAATAGATGGGCTGCTCCACTCCCTCCATTGCTGTGCGCCCGTTGCCCACCTTCACGTTCTTTTGCCCGTCGGTACGGCGCACGTCATATTGGCGGCCATAGGAGACGTCGGGCCAGCCGTAATCTTTTCTAGCGCGAATGATGTTAATCTCGTCGCCGCCCTGTGGTCCGTGATCGGTGGTCCAGAGTGCGCCCGTAGCTGGGTTGATCGCCGCGCCTTCCGGATCGCGCAACCCATGCGCATAAGTATCCGGCGGAACCGTCGCTCGATCCAACCACGGATTGTCTTTGGGAATGGACCCGTCACGATTGATCCGGCTGACACGGCCCGAATAATTGCGGCGAATATCAGGATCGGCCGTGAAGTCGTGCTCCACTCCATCCAAATCAGAATCATAGAATCGAAAGCGGTCAGCGCCGGTGATCATCAGCGTCCCGTCCGGCGCCACCACCATGCGACGCTCGCCACCACCATCCAAAATCACCTGCACATTTTCCAGGCGTCGATTGTCGTCGCTCAAACGCGCGCGCGCCACCTTCTCCATCCCTAAATTCAAAGTGCGCCGCTCGGCAAGTGACTTGGTCCACACCTGATCGTAGAAAAACTCCGTGGGCCACAACCCGGCTGCTTCGCCGGGCGGCGGAGCGAAATAGGTAAAGTACAATAAACGATTCTGCGCGAAGTTCGGATCCAGCACCACGTCATGCAGGCCCTGTGCGGCGATCACCTTCACTGGCGGCACGCCCAGCAGCGGCGCGGAGACGACGCCGTCGCGCCGCACCGTGCGCATGGCCCCGTTGCCTTCGGTGACCAGAAAGTTTCCATCCGGCAAAAACGCCAACGACCATGGGACGGTCAATCGCGTGGTAATGGTTTCGATGTTTAACGTTGGAGAAAGCTTCGCGGGCGCTGGCGCCTTGGTCTGCCCTGCGAAGGCGGGCTTCGGATTCAGCGGATCGTCCGCCGCTTGCCCGTTCGCGAAAAGTCCCGCCGTCATCAAGGCCACCGTGATCATGGATGTTCTACTCATGTTGTCTCCTAACGCAATAAAAGGATAGCGTAGTGCGATTCAGTTCGCGCTACAATTGCCTAGAGCGAAGAAATGGCGAACGTGAATCTGGAAAAAGCCCAAAACATTCCGTTGGATTTTGATTTAGGCGCCGAGGCCGGTCTTGATTTACGTGACGAGCGGGCCCTGGCCCGCCGCACTGGCCTGGCCGGGGCAATCGCTCGCTTTAAAGAATGGATGGCGGATCCAGAATCTCCCGTGCGCGCCATCCGCCGTCAGGAAGCCAGGCCCGGCGTGTTCGCCGAATATCCGGAAGCCTTGGCAGCGCCGCTAAAGCAGGCGCTGATCTCGCGCGGCATCCGTCAACTCTATTCCCATCAGGCCGCGGCGTTTGATCATGCCGCGGCAGGACGCAACGTTGTCGTCGTCACCCCCACGGCCAGCGGCAAAACGCTGTGCTACAACTTGCCGGTATTGAATCGCTTACTGGCGGAACCCGGCGCCCGCGCCATGTATCTTTTCCCCACCAAAGCGCTGGCCGAAGATCAACTCGCGGAGTTTCAAGGCGCAGTGGACGCCGTTGGAAAAGGTTCGGCAAATGTGGAACTGCGCGCCTTCACCTACGATGGCGACACGCCGCAGGACGCCCGCCGCGCCATTCGCGAACGCGCTAACGTGATCCTTACGAATCCCGACATGCTGCACGCCGGGATTCTGCCGCATCACACCAAGTGGGCCAAGGCCTTTGAGAATTTGCGCTATATCGTCATCGATGAACTGCATTCCTATCGCGGTGTTTATGGCTCGCATCTGGCCAACGTTTTGCGCCGGTTAAAGCGTGTGTGCGAATTCTATGGATCCTCGCCGCAATTCATTTGCTGTTCGGCGACTATCGCGAATCCCAAGGAACTGGCGGAAGCGCTCACGGGCCTGCCATTCGAACTTGTCGAGCAGAACGGCGCGCCTTCGGGCGAAAAGTACGTGGTCTTCTACAATCCTCCGGTCGTCAACAAAGCCCTGGGGATTCGCCGCGGATATTTGAACGAAACCCGCCGCATTGCGCGCGAATTGTTGGATCGCGGCCAGCAGACGCTGGTGTTTGCCAACTCCCGGCTCGCCACCGAAATTCTGCTGACGTATTTGAAGGACGATCATGATCGCTCGAACTTCGGCACCGTGCGCGGCTATCGCGGCGGCTATCTCCCCAAGGAACGCCGCGAGATTGAACGCAAGCTGCGTGACGGCGAAATTCGCGCGGTGGTGGCCACCAGCGCACTGGAATTGGGAATCGACATCGGTTCGCTTGACGCCGTGGTCATGGCGGGCTATCCCGGGACCATCGCGTCCACTTGGCAGCGCGCGGGCCGCGCCGGCCGCAGGCAGACCACTGCACTGGCGGTCATGGTGGCCTCCAGCGCGCCGTTGGATCAGTACATCATTGAACATCCCGAATACTTTTTCGACAAAGCTCCAGAGACCGCGCACATCAATCCCAACAACGTGGAGATTCTGCTGAATCATATGAAGTGTGCCGCGTTTGAATTGCCCGTACGCGACGGCGAAAACTTCGGCAGCCACGAAACCGGCGATTTATGCCGCTTCTTGGCCGATTTGAAGTTTCTCCATCATTCCGGCCCCGAAGGGAAGGGCGCCTGGCATTGGACTTCAGACACCTATCCCGCCGACGCCGTCAGCCTGCGCTCCGTCTCCAGCGATAATTTCATTGTCGTGGACATCACCGGCGATCACTCCGTCATTGCCGAAGTTGCCTTCACCGCTGCGTTGACCACCTTGCACGAAAAGGCCATTTATCTCCACGAAGCCCGCCAGTATCAGGTGGAGCGTTTCGACTATGAGGGCCGCAAAGCCTACGTTCGCAAAGTGGACTCCGACTATTTCACCGACGCCATTGACTATACGCAAGTGAAGGAGCTCGAAGAGTTCCAATCGTCGCCACTCAACACCGCAAAAGCCGCGCACGGTGACGTCCGCTTGAATCGCCAGATTGTTGGCTTCAAGAAAATCAAATTCTATTCCATGGAGAACATCGGCGCCGGCAACCTCAGCATGCCGGAACAGGAAATGCGCACCACTGCATTCTGGCTACATTTTCCCGAAACGTTTTTGGCCGGCTTTCCAGATCTGGCTCCCACGGAAAAACAAAGTGGGCTGGTTGCGTTGGGTGCATTGTTAAGGACCGTTGGAGCCTTGTTAATCATGTGCGACCCGCGCGATTTGGGACTTTCCATCACCGAAGCGATTGCCGGAAGCTTACAAACATTTGAGCCGAATTTGTATTTATACGACAATTACCCCGGAGGCATCGGCCAAAGCGCGGCGCTGTTCAAACTCACCCGACGGTTGTTGGACGGAGCAGTATCGTTGCTGAAATCCTGCCCGTGCGAAGCCGGCTGCCCCAGTTGTGTTGGCCCTGTTGGTGAAGTAGGCGAGCGCGGCAAAGAAACCGCCGGGCGCATTCTGCAGGCGCTGTTGACTTAATGCGCCAGCACTTCCACCGGACTCACGCTGCCTTGCGCCGGTTCCTTAATCACCCAACGCATGGCGATGGCCGCCAGGCAGGAGATGGCCGCGGGAATCGCTGCCGCGTAAAATAGCTCGCGCGGAGCCCAATGATTTTGGATCAAAATGCCCGCCACCACCGGACCGACAATGGCGCCAATGCGACCGAAGCCCAAGCTGGACCCAATACCGGTGGAGCGCAAATACGTTGGATAATAAACAGCAGCCAGCGAGTTCACGCCGGGCTGTCCGCCTGGAATGCACCAACCCGCGACAAATGCCGCGATGAACAGCATCGCCAAAGGCAACGTGGGCTGCCCCAACATCGCAACCGCAACCGTCGCGATGCCGAACAAAGTCACCAGCACTTGCCGGAAACCCAGCTTACCGATGATCCATCCATTCGCGATGCCGCCAATCGAACCGCCCACCTGCACCATGGTCCCCACCAGCACCGCAATGCTGGCCGAATAGCCCGCGTTCTTCACCACCGTGGGCAGCCAACTGCCCAGGAAGTACAGGTTCATCAGGTTCATGAAATTGATGATCCACAAAAACACCGTCCCCAGCGCGCGGCCTTCGCGGAACAAATGGAACACGGGAACGCCTTTGCGGTTTTCTTCCTGAACCACGTATTGCACCGGCGCCGTTGAAGTGGACGACGGAATGGGCGCGTTGATTCGCTTCAGCCAGCCGCTGACTTTCTCAACGCTCTTGCCTTTCAATACCATGAATTGCAGCGATTCCGGCAGAAAGAAAAACATCAGAATCCCAATCGCCAAAGGAATCGCTCCGCCGAAGGTGAACACAGAGCGCCATCCGAAATGCGGAATCAACCACGCGGCAAGAAAGCCGCCAATGGCCGCGCCTAGCGTAAAGAAATTGCCAATCACCATCAGCACCATCACGCGAATGCGGCTGGGGCTGTATTCGCCGGCCAGCGCCATCGCGTTGGGCATGATGGCTCCCATGCCGATGCCGCCCAAAAAGCGAATCAGCAATAGTTCGTTCACTGAGGAAACCTGCGCGGTAAGGATCGCGCAAACCGCGAAGTAAAGCGACGCGCCAATCAGCACCGGCCGCCGGCCGATCTTATCCGCCAGCATCGAAAGCGTATACGATCCCAGCAAAATGCCCACCAGCGCCGCGCTGAGCACACGGCCCATCAAAGCGCCGGGGACGTTGAATTCCTTGATCACCGCCGGCGCCACATAACCCATGGCCTGCACATCGAAGCCGTCCATGATCAGGCACAAGCCGCACAGAGTGAACATAGTCCACTGAAACGCGCCCAAACGGCTTTGGTCCACCAGAGTGGTGATGTTGAGTTTGGTTGGCGTGCTCATGATGGCGTGAATTCTGGAAGGATTAGCCCCGGTGGATCATCTTATCATTTTGGGAGATGGGGATTCTCGCGCGATGTAGGTTGGATAGGAACTTACACGCACCCTTCGGCAACGGCCCTCGCTTTTGTGGGCCCCGCGCGAAACATCGTAACAACCGTTTGGCATTCCACAATGCGCACCCGCCGCACTCTAGCGTTTAGACGCTCGGGCGCTGGTGCAATCGCGATGCCTGCGAACGCTGGAGCCAATAGCAACGCCCGTCGAACGATCCGACTGATGCCAAAATTCTAACTGCTCTCAAGACAAAAAGGGACGAGCCGAAGCCCGTCCCCTGAAGTAAACGTTAAGGCCGCTTACGCTTTGCTCTTCTCAATCCGCATGCCGTAGAACGAACGGTAGACGAAGAACATGGAGATCAGTAGGAACACCGCAGCTAGACCCGTCGTCAGATTCGGGCCTTGCGATTTCGTCAGCGAAACCGCCAACTCCACCGCCAGCAACCCAAACAGCGTGGTGAATTTGATGATCGGGTTCAGCGCCACCGAAGACGTATCCTTGAACGGATCGCCCACCGTATCGCCCACCACGCACGCATCGTGCAGTGGAGTGCCCTTGGCCTTCAAAGTCACTTCGACGATCTTCTTCGCGTTATCCCAGGCGCCCCCCGCGTTCGCCATGAAGATGGCCTGATACAAACCGAACAACGCGATGGAGATCAAATAACCGATGAAGAAGTACGGCTCCACGAACGCAAACGCCAGCGTCGAGAAGAACACGGTAAGAAAGATGTTGAACATGCCCTTTTGCGCATATTGCGTACAAATTTCCACAACCTTTTTGGAGTCTTTCACCGACGCTTTGGCTTCCCCGTCCAGCTTGATGTTGGCCTTGATATATTCCACGGCGCGATAAGCGCCCGTGGTCACTGCCTGCATCGAAGCCCCGGTGAACCAGTAAATTACCGCTCCGCCGGCAATCAATCCCAACAAGAACGGGGGATGCATGATCGACAGGTTCGACATCAAATTGGCCTGCAGCCCATCGGTAAGCGCCACAATGATCGAAAAGATCATGGTGGTTGCGCCGACAACCGCCGTACCAATCAATACCGGTTTTGCCGTCGCTTTAAACGTATTGCCCGCGCCGTCGTTCTCTTCCAGATGATGCTTGGCTTTTTCAAAATCCACGTCAAAGCCGAATTCCTTCTTCAACTCGGCTTTGATGCCGGGGACGCTTTCAATGCGGCTCAACTCATAAACCGATTGCGCGTTGTCGGTCACCGGGCCGTAGGAATCAACCGCGATGGTCACCGGACCCATGCCCAAAAATCCGAACGCCACCAAACCGAAAGCGAAAATCGCCGGCGCTTTCATCAACGCGTCCACGCCATTGGTGCTCACCGCGTAAGCGACGCTCATCAACGCCAACATCGCCAGACCTAGCCAGTAGGCGCTGAAATTACCCGCCACTAAACCAGACAATATATTTAAGGATGCTCCACCTTCGCGCGATGAAGTCACTACTTCCTGCACATGCCGCGATTCCACTGACGTGAATACCTTCACCAGTTCGGGGATAACGGCTCCTGCCAACGTGCCGCAGGTAATAATCGTAGACAGCTTCCACCACATCGTGCCATCGCCCAGATTCTGAATCATGAAGTACGACACGATGTAGGTGGCCGCAATCGAAATCAGCGAAGTCAACCACACCAGCGACGTGAGCGGCGCTTCGTAGTTCATCTTGTCCACGTTCACATATTTCGCTTTGGCGTAGGCTTCGTTGATGAAGTAGGACACCGCACTGGCGATAATCATCATCACACGCATAACGAAGATCCACACCAGCAGCTCCACTTTCGTCACATCGTTGTTCACCGCAAGCAGGATGAAGGTGATCAGCGCCACGCCCGTCACGCCGTAGGTTTCAAAACCATCGGCCGACGGTCCCACCGAATCGCCCGCGTTGTCGCCCGTGCAATCGGCAATCACGCCGGGGTTGCGCGGATCGTCTTCACCAATTTTGAAAACAATCTTCATCAGATCCGCGCCGATGTCGGCGATCTTGGTGAAGATACCGCCCGCCACACGCAGCGCCGCGGCGCCCAGCGATTCGCCAATCGCGAAACCGATGAAGCAGGGGCCCGCATAGTCGCCGGGGATGAACAGCAGAATGCACAACATCAAAAACAATTCCACGCTGATCAGCAACATGCCAATACTCATACCGGCCTTTAACGGAATCGCGTAGCAAGGGAACGGCTTACCGCGCAAGCTGGCAAACGCGGTGCGCGAATTCGCAAACGTATTCACGCGAATGCCGAACCACGCCACACCGTAGCTGCCTGCGATGCCGATCAGGCTGAAGATCAGCACGATGATCACCCGCATGGCTTCCATATGCTGCAGGAAGCCGAAGTAGAAAATCATCACCAGGCCAATGAAAATCTCCAGCACCATCAGGAACTTACCCTGGGTGATCATGTAGGTTTTGCAGGTTTCGTAAATCAGCTCCGAAATCTCCAGCATGCTTTTGTGCACCGGCAAATTTTTCAGATGCGAATACATCGCCAGGCCGAAGACAAAACCCAGAATGCTCACGCCCAGGCCAACCTTCAATAACGTAGGACCGGCGATTCCGTTGATCACCGCCTGGTTCAAATCCGGCAGTTTCAGGTCCGCTTCGCCCTGCGCAAACAGGGGAGACGAGCACGCCAAAACCACCATCGTCAACATCAACACTAGGCCGGCGCGTTTTTTGCCCGCGCTGAAAACCGTGGCCAGCACTCGACCTGTCACCCCAAGTAACGACGTGGTACGCATCAAGGAAAAAATCCTCCAAAATTTTGGGAAGCTTGAGAATACGAGCCGCGTAAACGGGCTCGCGCTTGCTCCTGACACGATAGCGCACTTGCCTTCCTATTTGCAATGGTTTGCGGGTACGTACTGTAGGTACCTAGTCTCCTGTCCCAGTGGTTCGCACGGTAATTCCCGAAGCGTGAGCCGAGAGGGTGCGTTGGGCAAAGCGAGCAATGCTAGCGAGGATTTGGTCGGCGGTTCTGGTCCAGACAAACGGCTTGGGATTCTCGTTGTGGAT
>JANXYJ010000106.1 GCA_025350105.1 Terriglobia bacterium
CCCCGTTTTGAACCTGGTCTATTGGGGCGTGGGACAGACCTACGATACCGGTCCGTTGCGCAATTTGGTGAAGCAGCCAGGAATAACCAATGATGCACTCTACACCGATGCGACTTTGGCCTTCAATCCAGATACGGGTAAGCTGGTGTGGCATTTTCAACATCTGAAGAACGATCAGTGGGATCTGGATTGGGTGTTTGAACGCGTACGGGCCAAGTTGCCAGTGAACGGCGTGATGAAGGAAGTGGTGTTCACCTCCGGCAAGCAGGCGATCTACGATGCGCTTGAAGCCGACACCGGCAAGTACGCTTTCTCCATCGATCTGGGTTTGCAGAACACCATCACATCCATCGATCCCAAAACCGGCGAAAAGAATATTGATCAGCGGACGGTGCCCGGTGATGGCGAAGCTAAGATGGTGTGCCCGCATGCCGGCGGCGCGAAGAGCTGGTTAGGCGAATCTTTCAACCCGGAAACCAAGATTTTGTATGTTCCGTTGGTAGAGTCCTGCATGGATATGATTCCAGTGGGACCCGGCGGCCGCGGGTCGCTTTCCACTGGTGTGCGTTGGGCTTTGCGCCCGCGTCCGGAAAGCGACGGAAAGTACGGGCGCGTGGAGGCCATCAATATGGTCACCCACAAACCGGTGTGGACCGAACGCCACCGCGCGCCGGAATCCACCAGCGTGCTGGCCACCGCCGGCGGAGTGGTGTTCAGCGGATCGATTGACCGCTACTTCCGCGCCTATGACGATGCCAACGGCAAGCCGTTGTGGGAGGCGCGTTTGGGTGACGTACCCAGCAATTCGCCCATCGCCTATAGCGTGAACGGCAAGCAATATATCGCCATCGGTGTGGGTAACGGTGGCGCGCAGGCCGCCACTTTCCCGGTGCTGGTGCCGGAAATTCAGAATGGCGAACGCGCGGCGGCGGTATGGGTGTTTGAGCTGCCGGACAAGCGGTAATTTGGTTCATTGTATACTGCGTGCAGAGTCAGGGAAGACGCGAAAGGCTAGAGAATATGAAATTCACGCGAGTACTGAAGCAGGTTCTGATGTTGGTGGCGACGGCGCTGATGCTGACCGCCGCTCCACAAGCGGGTGCCGCTAAAAAAGCAGAGGCCAAGGCAGAAGCGAAGGCCGCAGATTTGGTGGACATCAACTCTGCCAGCGCCGATGGTTTGGCTGAGTTGCCGGGTATTGGCAAAGCGTACGCGGAGAAAATCATCAAAGGCCGGCCCTATAAAGGCAAGAACGAACTGCTGGACAAGAACATTGTGCCGGCGGCAACCTACGCCAAGATCAAGGACCTGGTGATCGCCAAGCAAGCGGCAAAAAAATAACCGCCCTTGCTCCTGAAGATATTGACACCCGCGCCGCGGCGCTCTTATCATGTTTACCAGCGGGGCGCTGGCGCATTGCGTCAACATGACTGGGTCGCGTCCCAGCGCCAGGTAACCGAATCACGATTGCCGCGTCATAACATCTACACTTGCTGCTTAAGAGGATGCTGCCAGGCCGATTGTTGCCAGGGCCGATTGAAACCGGGAAAGACCTTTCGTCCATGAATACATTTACCATTTGCCGTAAGGAACTGCTGAGTTATTTCCGCTCGCCCATCGCCTATGGCGTGATGGCGTTTTTCGCTTTGATTGCCGGGTATTTTTTCTACGTGGCCGTGGTGTACTTCATGCAGGTTTCGATCCAAAGCCAAATGGGTGGCCAAAGCCAACCCATGAGCGTGAACGACATGGTGATCCGCCCTCTTTTTTCGAACATCGCGGTGATTGGCCTGTTTATCATTCCCATGATCACCATGCGGTTGTTCGCCGAAGAGAAGCGGACCGGGACCTATGAGTTGCTGGCGACCTCACCCATTCGGGATTGGGAAATCATCATGGGCAAATGGCTAGGCGCCATGATTCTATACGCGGCGGTGCTGGGAATTTCGTTGCTGAGCGTGTTGACCCTTTTCGCTTATGGCAAACCTGACTGGCGTCCGTTGTTGGTGGGCTATTTGGGCTTGCTTCTGCAGGGTGGGTCACTGCTTGCCATTGGGACGTACATCTCCAGTTGCACCAAGAATCAAATTGTGGCGGGCGTGGCGGGATTCAGCGTGTGTCTGTTGCTGTGGGTGCTGGACTGGCTGAGTTCGTTTCAGGATTCGGTGTGGGCTAAGGGCGTGGCCTATCTATCTGTGCTGCAACATTTCGATTCGTTCTCCAAGGGAGTGTTGGATTTGAAGGACATCATTTTTTATCTGTCGGCGATCTTCGTCGGGCTGTTTCTAACCGCCCGGTCGCTGGAGTCGCTGAAGTGGAGAGCCTAAATAATGCATGACAACGGTTTCCTGCAAGCCCGTCAAACCAAGTTCGCAGCCTATACAGCGGTGTATGTGCTGATTGTTCTGGCCGTGCTGGGCGTGTTGAATTTCCTGGCCAACCGCTATAACAAAACCTACGACGCCACCGGCAACAAGCAGTTCACGCTTTCCGACCAGACGGTGAAGATTGCCAAGGACCTGAACAAGGACGTCAGCATTACTTATTGGGATCAGCCCACACGTTTTGCGGCGGCGAAGGATCTGCTGGAGCGCTACAAGAACCTATCGCCGAAGATCAACGTAACCTACCAGGATGCGGACAAAAACCGGACCAAAGCCATCGCGGCGGGCGTGAAAACGCTCGGCACCATTCAAGTGGACGTGGGCGATAAGCGCCAGGAAGCCAAGAGCCTTTCCGAAGAACAAGTGACCGGAGCGATTGTTCGCGCGCTGAAGGGTGGCGAGCGCATGACCTGCTTTGTGGTGGGCTCCGGCGAACATGCTCTCGATGACAGCGAGCGTATTGGTTACGCCCAAGCCAAGCAGTTACTGGAAGCCAATAACTACAAAACGCAAAGCATCAAGTTGATTGAGAAACCGGAAATTCCGCTCGATTGCACCGTGGTGCTGGTGCCCGGGCCCACTCACGATTACGTGCAGCCGGAAGTGGACGCGCTGAAAAAATTCGTGGAAGGCGGCGGCAAGGCGATCTTCATGATGGATCCGCCGCTGAAATTCTCCAGCCAAAGTGTGGATGACAACGCAGCGCTAGCAACCATGCTGGCGGGTTGGGGCGTCACGCTCGATAAGAATATGGTGCTGGACACCAGCGGCGTGGGGCAAATTTTCGGCATGGGTCCTGAGGTTCCATTGGTCACCCACTACGGCACCCACGCCATCGTCCGCACCTTGAAAGATGTGGCCACGGGCTTCCCGCTGGCGCGTTCCATGAAAGTGAACGACGTGGGCAATTCCAAAGTGGAGTCGGTGATTGAGACCAGCGATAACACCTTCGCCACCACCAATCTGGCATCGGCGGAAATTGCGATAAAAGCAACTGACAAAAAGGGTCCGTTTACGCTGGCCGCTGCGGGAACGGTGGGCGGCAGCGGGCGCTTCGTGGTCACCGGCTCGTCTAGCTTTATTGCGAATTTTTTCCTGCGCTTCAACGGCAACCGCGACCTGTTCCTGAACATGATGAACTGGCTTTCCGCCGACGAAGACCTGATTTCCATTCGTCCGAAAGAGCCCGAAGACCGCCGCTTAAGCATGACGCGCAATCAGATGGCGATGGTGTTTTATTCGAGCGTGTTGGCCATACCGCTGCTGATTGTCGCGGCCGGCGTGAGTGTTTGGTGGAAAAGACGTTAAAGCGTTAATTAAACATGAAACCTGTTCGCTTGATCATTGCCGCGGTTCTATTGGCCGCCTTGGGCGGCGCTTTGTGGTGGTCCAACCGCGATGAAAAAGCCAAAGAGGGCAAGCCCGCCGCTGACGCCCCGCCGTTCGTTCTTTCCATTAAGCCCGACGAGGTAAAACAATTGACCATCCAGCGTCAAGGCCACGATGCGATCACCGTTGTCTTCAACGACAAAGGCAAATGGGACATCACCGCTCCCAAGCCATATCCGGCGGACGCGACGGCGGTGGCGGCGCTCACCAGCGGAGTTTTTGAGCTGCCCAGTGAACGCGTCATCGATCCTAATGTGACGGACCTGGCGGCATATGGATTGGCGCCGGCGTCTCTCGAAGTTGATGTTACGAACAAAGGGGGCAGGACATCGAAGTTGCTGATCGGCGAAAACACGCCTACCGGCAACGCGGTGTACGCCAAAGTGGAAGGCGACCCGCGCCTGTTCAGCATGCCCGCGCAACGCAAAACCACCTTCGAAAAAGAAGTGAACGATTTGCGCGACAAGCGCTTGCTGGTTTTCTCCCAAGACAAATTGACCACCATCGCGGTGCGCACGCCGAAGGGTGAACGGGAGTTGGCGCGCAACGCCGAAGGCGAATGGCGCATTACCAAGCCGCAGCCGATGCGCGCCGATCAGGATGCGGGCACTGGCTTGATGAACAAAATCCGTGAAGCGGTAATGGACCTTTCTGAATCCGATGCCGCGAAGACTGCTGGACTGTTTGCTTCCGCCGCACCGGTTGGGACTGCTACCGTGACGGACGAAAGCGGCCCCAAGACGTTGGAGATTCGCAAAAACAACAACGCCTATTACGCGAAATCCAGCACGCTGAATCAGATCTACAAAACGTCCAACGACGTGGGCGCGGAATTCGAGAAATCGTTGGAGGCTTACCGCAACAAGAAAAGTTTCGATTTTGGCTTCAACGATCCTACACGCATCGAAGTGACTGACGGCGCCAAGAACGTGATTCTGGACAAGAGCAACACGGGCAAGGACGACAAATGGCTTTCTGCGGGGAAGACCATGGACACTACCAGCGTCCAGCAGTTCATTGACAAATTGCGTGACCTGACGGCGGCGAAGTTTGTGAGCGCCGGGTTCACCACGCCGGCGTTCACGGTATCGGTCACCTCCGGCGGTGGCAAGCGCAAAGAAAAAGTTGAAATTTCCGAACCAAGCGCGGATCATTTCATTGCCCGCCACGATGGCGACGCAGGCTTATACGAACTGGACGCAAAAGCCGTGAAAGACCTGCGCCAAGCCGTAGGTGACATCCGCGAAGAACAGAAGGCTGCGGCGGCAAAAAAGTAATTCCCCGTTCGCCTGCCTCATTCGCGGCTACGATAGAGAAATGACAGGTGAGGGCTCCTTGGGCGAGCGGCGCAGCGCGCTGATGACGGATCTGTATCAGCTCACCATGGCGGCGGGCTATTTTGAATCCGGTAAAGCGCAAGAACGCGCCACGTTTGAATTGTTTGCGCGTCGGTTGCCGCACAATCGCAATTTCATTTTGGCGGCGGGCTTGCAGCAGGCCGTGGAATATCTGCTGGGGTTTCGCTTCACCAAGGATGAAATCGCCTACCTGAAAGAAATTCCCCAGTTCAAAAACGCCAGCCCTGCGTTTTTCGCCATGCTGGCCGATTTGCGTTTCACCGGCGATCTGTTTGCCGTTCCCGAAGGCACGCCCCTGTTTGCGGGGGAGCCATTCCTCACCGTGCGCGCTCCCGTGATTGAAGCGCAAATTCCGGAAACATATTTGTTATCGACGATTGGTTTTCAATCCTCCATCGCCACCAAAGCCGCCCGCGTGGTCAGGGCCGCCATGGGGGCCAGCGTTGTCGAGTTCGGGTCTCGCCGGGCGCAGTCGCCGGAAGCGGGCGTGCTGGCTGGCCGCGCGGCCTACATCGGCGGCTGCGAAGGCACCAGTAACGTGGAGGCCGGTTTTCGCTATCGCGCCCACGTATTCGGCACCGCCGCGCATTCCTGGGTGATGTCCTTCGCCAGCGAGCGCGCGGCATTTGAGCAACTGCAAAAGCTACTGGGCGACAGGACCACTTACTTGATCGACACCTACGACACCCTGGGCGGCGCCCGCTTGGCTGCCGATTTAGGCCGCCCCCTGTGGGGCGTGCGTTTGGATAGCGGCAATTTTTTTGACCTGGTGCCCGCCGTGCGCAAGATTTTGGACGACGCCGGTCTGCAGGACGCTAAGATTATGGCCTCCGGCGATCTGAATGAGTTCAAGATTCATGAGCTGGTGGCCGCCAAAGTTCCCATTGACGTTTACGGCGTGGGCACAGACCTGGCGACGTCATCCGACGCGCCATCGCTCGCCGTAGTCTATAAGATGGTGGAGTTGGACGGAGCCGGCGGCCATCGCTATACGGCAAAATTCAGCGTCGATAAGCAGTCCCTGCCGGGAGCAAAACAGATTTTCCGTTATGCGACGCACGACGTGCTGGGGCGCTCCGGCGAGTGCCTCTCTTGTGGGCCGGGCGATAGCGGCGATGTCGAAGCCTTGCAGCGGCCCGTGATTCTGAACGGGAAACTGCTGGAAACGCTGCCGAAAATTGGCGCCATCCGGCAGGCGGCGGCCAAGCGTCTGGCGAATTTGCCCGCGCCTTGCCATAGTTTGTTCGCGGCCGCCGACGGTTGGAGAGTGGAGCTGAGCGCGGAGCTGAAACAATTGGACGAGCAGGTGCGGGAACGGAGAATGTAAGTGGACACGGTTTTTTTTGATATCGACACGCAAATCGACTTTGTCTATCCCGCTGGTTCGCTTTATGTCCCCGGCGCGGAACACATCGTTACGGAAATTGCCCGCCTGAATCAACATGCCGCGGCACAAGGCCATCTGGTGATCTCCACCATGGATGCGCACGCGGAAAATGACGTGGAGTTCCAAGCTTGGCCGCCGCATTGCGTGGCGGGCACCACGGGCCAACAAAAACCCGCTGCCACGCTGCTCGACTCACGGCAGATCATGCCTAATACGAAGACCGCATTCACCGGCGCAAAACAGATTCTGCTGGAAAAACAAACTTTCGATTGCTTCACCAACGTCAATTTGCCGGACTTGCTGAAGCTGTGGAACGCGCGGCGCTTCGTGGTCTACGGCGTGGTGACGGAAATCTGCGTGCGCATGGCACTGGAAGGGCTCTTGAAAACCGGCCAACGCGTAGAATTGGTCACCGATGCTGTGCGCAGTCTCAATCCCAAGGCAGCCGAAGAAATGGCGGCGTGGTTCACTGGCCAGGGCGGCGTTTTGACCACCGTGGCGGAGGTGACCAAGTAACTTGGCGCTGGTACTGGGCTCGGCCCATTTGACGGACGAAGAGTTTCTGCAGGCATTTGCGGCTTGCCGGATTGCGAACGATCAGTTTCGTCACGCCGATCACTTGCGCCTGGCCTGGTTGATGTTGCATCGCGCGCCATTCGATGTGGCCTTGAGCGAGGTGCGGGCAGCGATTCAGAAATTCGCCACTCATCACGGCGCGACGCAGCTGTATCACGAAACCATCACAATAGCCTGGATGCGCCTGTTGGCAACCCATCACGAGGAAACCTTCGCCCAGTTTTTATCGAAAAACGAAGAGCGCCTGAAGCAAAACCTGCTGCATCGCTTTTGGACGCCAGAACTGCTGGCCAGCCAACCGGCCAAAACCCACTGGGTGGCGCCAGATCTTGGTCCGTTACCGCGTTAACTTTTATCGGGACAGACGCGACTGTCCCGCCAATAGGCGCAACACCAGCAGGTCCGACGGTTGAAACGTAGTGGCGGGGATGTTGCTCACATCTTGCTCGCTGTCCATCACGTGGCTGCGGATCATTTGCCGTAACACGTCGACGGTAATCCCAAGTTCCGCTGCCGCTTCGGATTCGGAATATTGCGACTTCGCCGTACGGCTGATTTTTGGCGCAATCGGGGGTGACGGCGGCATGACGCTGCCCCGCGGGAGCTCAGTTGCTTCAAATGCAGAGCCAGAGATGGCTTCAGCAAACGGGGAGTCTAAGAAAGTTGGTTGCGACATCTGTTCCGATTGTAGGGGCAGGGCGGCTTGCGCCCAATCAGGCAGAGAACCTAGTTGCTGCTGCGGCTTCCCTGACGTACTCCCGTACCAAAGGCCGTACCAGGGCGGTATCACGAATTCTTGCCAACACTCGTACCAGAGCGCCACTATCCACTCTTTTGCCAATTAGGATGGATGAGAGTCAAGAGGCACTGCCAGCCTCACCAAACGCCCTGTAACACGTACAATAACGGTATGCGAACCACTCTCTCGCTTGTCACTTTCTTGGGGCTGGTGACCCTGCCGCTGTCGCTGGCTCAGGCCCAAACCGCTCCGGCGATTCCCGTTACCATGGGATTCGACCCTGCGGCAATCGATCGCAAAGCCGATCCTTGTGTCGATTTCTACCAATATGCGTGTGGAGCGTGGATGGCGGCGAACCCGATTCCGGGCGATCAGTCGCGCTGGGGACGCTTTGATCAACTGCAGGATAACAATCGCGAAATTCTGCACCGGATGCTGGAAACCGAAGCCCAGCGCCTGGCCGCCAAAACTCCCGGACAATCCGCCACCGAACAAAAATTAGGCGCCTACTATGCCGCCTGCATGGACGAAAAGTCCATCAATGGGAAGGGCATCACTCCGCTGAAACCGGCCAGGGAGAAGATCGCGGCGCTGCAGAACAAGATGGCGTTGGCGGATCTGGTGGCATATCTATCGCGCGGTTTGGCGGACCCTTTGTTCCGCTTTAGCTCCAGCCCCAATGCGCGCAATGCCGCCCAGGTGATCGCCGACGTCGATCAAGGTGGCCTGGGCCTGCCGGATCGCGACTACTACTTCCGCACGGACGAAAAATCGGTGGAGATTCGTAGCCAGTATGTCGCACACGTGCAGAAAATGTTTGAGCTGGCGGGTGCAAACCCAGCGGAGGCCGCAAGCGAAGCCCAAGTGGTGATGACCATGGAAACCGCGCTGGCCAAAGCGGCGCTGGGCCGCGTGGATCGCCGCGATCCCGAAAAGCTGGTCCACAAAATGACCGTGAAGGAACTGGAAGCGCTTAGCCCCAACTTTGCCTATGCCCGTTTCTTCGCCGCCATGAATACGCCGCGCTTCACCAGCTTGAACGTGGGTGTGCCGGACTTCTTCAAAGCGATGGACGCGCTGATTACCTCCAGCAGCCTGGTCGACATCAAAACCTATCTGACCTGGAACCTGATCAACAGCAACGCTCAGGAATTAAGCGAGCCTTTTCAGCGGGAAAACTTCAATTTTTTCCGCAAAACGCTCACGGGAGCCAAGGAAATGCGGCCGCGCTGGAAGCGTTGCGTGGACATGACCGATCGCCAGTTGCCCGACGCACTGGGCCGCAAGTTTACCGAAACCACGCTGGGCGCCGAAGGCATGAAGCGCACTCATGAAATGGTGGAGGAAATTGAAAAGGCCATGGCGGCGGATCTCAAATCTCTGGATTGGATGACCCCCGCCACCAAGGACCAGGCCTTCACCAAATTGCATGAGGTGATGAATAAGATCGGCACCAACGACAAATGGGAATCCTACGGTTCGGTGAAAGTAGCCCGCGACGACTATTTCGGCAACACCGAACGTGCCAGCACCTTTGAAGTGGCAAAGCGGCTGAGCAAAATCGGTAAGCCCGTGGACAAAAAAGAGTGGGACATGAGCCAGCCCACCGTCAACGCCTACTACGATCCCCAGCAGAACAACATCAATTTCCCCGCCGGCATTCTGCAGCCGCCTTTCTATGACAACAAGATGGACGACGCGGTGAACTATGGCGCCATCGGCAGCGTCATCGGTCACGAACTCACCCACGGTTTTGACGACGAAGGCCGTCAGTTCGACGCCAAAGGGAACCTGCGCGACTGGTGGAGCGAAGCCGACGGTAAAGCCTTCGATCAGCGCGCTGGCTGCATTGTAGATCAATATGGAAGCTATTCTCCCATCGATGGTGTGAAGCTGAACGGCAAGCTGACGTTGGGCGAAAACACGGCCGATAACGGCGGTTTGCGCCTGGCATACATGGCGTTAATGGCCAAGCTTGGTCTGGATAAGCCGGGGACGGCGGAGCCTCCTAAGAAAGACGGGTTCACCGCCGCCCAGCGTTTCTTTTTGGGCTGGGGCCAGGTTTGGTGCCAGAACACCACTCCCGAAGCCGCACGCATGCGCGCTCAAACCGATCCGCATTCCCCGGGCGGTTTCCGCGTGAACGGGGTGGTATCGAACATGCCGGAATTCCAAAAAGCCTTTGCCTGCACCACCGGTCAACCCATGGTGCGCGGACCGGCCTGCCGGGTATGGTAATCCTGTCGGGTTTGGTAACCTAAGAATGCCGAATGGTGTGGCGTCGTTCACACAGCTGTAAGCTGGGGCTAAGCCAATTCCCGCCTTGTAACGTTTCCCCATCTGGGCTATCCTAAGTTTTAAGAAACAAGGTTTTAGGAACCAAGCTTCAAACCGGCGCAAACGCTCGTTTGTCCCGGTCCGCCCGTTCGGAGCAACGGGGTTCACACTTTATCGGAGGCGCATGAGAAATTCTACTTCCCTGATGGTTGCCAGCCTGGTTGCGCTGGCCAGTTTCATGACGCCGCCAGCAATGCTGGCAGCGGAGAATCACGAAAGCAACTCGCATGAGGAAGGCAACTCGCATGAGAATGACCTGCGCCCCACCGGCCGCGGGAATCACACGCGTGAAACAGCGCGGGCCGTGCCATCCGGTGCGGTGGTCTCCGGCAACGGCATCAACTTCCACAACGGCAGCGTGCTGCACAGCGTGAACCTGTACTACATCTGGTACGGCACTTGGCCCCAGGCCTCGAAGGACATTCTTACCCATTTCGCCAGCAACATCGGCGGTTCTCCGTATTTCGCCATCAACACGACTTACGGTGACGCCACCGCGAATGTGCCCAATGCCGTAACCTTCGTGGCCAGCCACACCGATACCGGCACCTCCACCGCGCTCAGTGACGCCAATATTCTCACCATTGTGCAGAACGCCATCGCCTCTGGTGATTTGGGCCCGGCAGATCCGAACGGACTGTACATGTTGCTGACCGGCCCGGGCGTTACCGCCACCTCCGGATTCCTGACGCAATATTGCGGCTGGCACGATTGGGGCGCCTATAACGGAACCAACATTCAATACTCGTTTGTGGGCAATGCCACCGGTTCCCATCTCACCAGTTGCGTGGCGCAAACCAGCAGCCCCAACGGTGACGCGGCCATTGACGGCATGGTATCCGTGATGGCCCACGAACTGGAAGAAACCGCGACGGACCCGCGCGGCGCCGGCTGGTACGACACCAAAGGCGAAGAAAACGGCGACAAATGCGCCTGGACTTTCGGCACCACCTACACCGCTCCCAATGGCAGCAAGGCGAATATGACGCTAGGCCCGGCGGGGAACCAACGCAATTATTTGATCCAGCAGAACTGGCTGAACGCGGGCGGTGGATCGTGCGTCCTCTCCTACACCACCTCGCCCGATTTCAATGCCACGGTTTCGGGTGCGCAGACCGTTGCCCCTGGCGGCACTAGCGGAAACTACACCGTGACGGCCAGCGCGATCAATGGTTTTACGGGCGCCATTTCCTGGAAAGTAACTCCGCCGCTGGGCATTACCGCAACCCCGTCCACTCTCAGCGGAAACTCGGCAACCTTTACTCTGGCTGCCACCGTCAACTTGTCGCCGGGCACCTACGCCATTCCCATCACCGCAACCGCCAACAATGGCGCGCTCACGCACACCGTGAACGCCAGTTTGGTGGTGAGTGCACCCACTTTCAGCGTAACCATCACGCCATCCTCCGCCACCGTAACGCGGCCGGCATCGGGCACCACCACGGCTACCTTCACGGTGAAGGTGAATCCCGTGGGAGGTTTTACCTCGAGCGTGAATTTAAGCGTAAGCGGTGCGGGTACCGGCTTCACGCCCAGCCTGGGTTCCGCTAGCGTGGCCCCCGGTAGCTCCACCACACTTAAGGTGACCGTAAGCAGCGCTGCCCGCCGCACCACGCGCACGGTGACCGTATTTGGAACCGCCGGCGGCACCAGCCATTCTGCTTCCGCCAACGTAACTGTGCAGTAGTTCCGGCTCGGCAAAAATCGACACGCTCCGGTTCACCTTTGGGCCGGGGCGTTTTGTTTTTGGCAAAGGCTCGCGGAAACCAATGCTGCCATCCGGGTCTTTCTTTTAAATACAAGGCCGGACAAATACAGGGCCCGACAAATACAAAGGCCGGTCCCTGGCAGGGTCCGGCCTTCGATTAACTCAACTACGTTCACCTGCAGCGCACTTGACGCTTAAGCCATCTGCTCCTTGTAACGGGCCAACATCTGGTTCATCTGGTCCTTTACGTGAAGTTTCAGCTTCTTGATGCGATGTTCCTCAGTCTCCTCCTCTGGGGTGACATGAGGCTTCGCTTCAATTTCTTCCAGCTGCCGTTTGAATCCGGCGTGCTGAGCGGCCAGCTGGCGAAACTCGTCGCTGGTCGCCATCAAGTGCGCTTTTAATTCTTCAGGATGCTCCATTTCAACTACCCTCCTTATGAAGGTTCTCGGCCCAACCTTTGCGCCCGTGCAACGCACGGACCTTACCGATTGCACCATGACAATATCATGAATCATTATTCATGACAATCCCCCGTTCGCGTCATGGATCCGCGTCATGACAATACCCGTTTCCGTTGGGTTTTTGTAGTACCCGGTACGCCGCCCACACACACGAAAACCCAGCATTTCGTAAAGTTTTTGCGCCGCCGCATTGGATTCCCGCACCTCCAGGTACCAGATCCCCGGACAGCGTTCCAGCGCCGCCTGCAACAACCTTCGCGCCAATCCTTGCCGCCGCGCTCCTGGATCAACGGCAAGATTTAGAATCTCAACCTCGCCCGGCGCGATTTGCCGGCACAGCAGAAAGCCTTCCACTCGCTCTCGCTCAATCACCAGGCACACATCGCTTGGATCGCTCTGCACGCTCCACTGCGAAGCTTCGGGCGCGGCGCGCTGAATCTCCGCCACACGCGCGGCATCATCGGGACGAAATGCGCGAACCGTCATGTGGTGCTACTCATCTGTGCGCACTCGCCTGGGCTTACTCATGTGCCGCAGCAGCCCAATCCCCACCAGTGGCAGCGCGGCCACACCGACACACACCGGCGAAAATCCTACATGATCCACCATCCAGCCAATCAGCGGCGAGATCACCGTCTGCATCAGGCCGTAAGATCCAGTCAGGATCGCTACGCCAAACGCCGCATGCCGCGTGCCGAACAGATCAATCGGCATGGCGTACAAGTTGGTGGATATCGCCAGGCACCAAAAGAAACTCAGGCTGATCAGCGCCGTGGCCAATACCGGCGACTTCGCCAGCGGCACTGCGGCAGTCAGCAGCAAAATCACTGCGGCAATGGTGCAAACCCGCAAACGCGCGGTTAATACAGAGGCGTGTTTCCGAATGGCCCGATACGCCATCCCTTGTTTGCCGATGGCCCGGTAGGCCATCCAGCCGCCCGTGAATCCGCCCAGCGTCGCGAAGATTGTGGGAATCCAGGCAAAGCGCTGATTGGCCTGATTCTGCGTCAAGTGATGCTGCTCCACAAAATAGATGGTCAACCAGTTGGTCCACAGCGTGTACAGCGTCATCACCAGCGCGTTCGCCATAGCCAGACCCCACAACCGCCGGTCACGCAGAATGGTGGAAACGTTTAAAACAGAATCCGCCGTTTGCGCGGAACCAGAGGGGAGGATCTTGCGCGAAACCAGCCACCACACCGGAATCCACACGAATCCCAGCGCCCCGCACACCACAAACACGCTGCGCCACCCATAGGCCGGAGCTAGCACCGCCACCATCAACGGCGCAGCAATACTCCCAATGGTGATGCCCACCTGATTCACCGCCGTGCCAAACGCCAGCTCGCGTGGTTCCAAATACAGGCTGTTCACTTTGCCCGTGCAGGGAATCCCGGCGGCTTCGCCGATGCCCAACACGGTTCGCGACGCCAATAGCCCGGTGAATGAACGCGTGATCCCCGCCGCCATCCCCGCCAAACTCCACACGGCCATCGACACCGTGATGCCCAGGTTCAGACCCATGCGATCGATCATCCAACCCGCAAACGGCGCGCTCACCGCATAAACGATGGAGAAGACGCTGATCAGCCCGCCATACTCCGTATTCGAGAGATGAAATTCGCCCTTCAGCGTCGGCGCCAGCGCGGCCAGCAAAAGGCGGTCCAGATAATTCAAAGACGTCGACAGAACGAAAACGCTCACCGCCACCCAACGCAAGGAGGCTTTCATTGAGGCAGATTCACCGCGCCCGGCAGGGCTGGTTTGATCAATGGTTTGATCAATGGGCTGATCAATATGTTAATCAACGTGATGTCACCCGCCGTGCCCGTCTTCGCATCCGCCTTGCCGTTATGTTGCACCTCGATCTTGCGCGCCGGCTTCGCCACGCCGCACACAAACACCGCATCGCCGGAATTCAGCGCCACCGTCATCTTCTTCGGATCGCGAATCAACAGTCGAATGACTGAGGCGTCATCCCGCTGAATACTCAGCCGCAACGGCCCGTTCAGACAATCCACTCTGGTCAGCACTCCCGCCACCTTCGCGCCCTTTTCGTCACCCGAGAGCGCGCTCAGCGGAATCGGTTTCACCGGCTCCGGCGCATCGCCGCGTTCCACCCGCAGCCGTTCATTTACTCTGCGCTCCGCCGCGCGTACCTCTTCCGCCGCCGCGTCTTTCACGCGCTGCAAATCGCGGATCTCTTCCTCACGCGCATTGTTGCGATCCACCATCAGCGCCGCCGCCCGCTGGTCTTCCAGCGCCAATTTGGCTTGATGAATCCGGGCGCGGTCCGCCGGATTCGCCGCTGCCCGCTCCGCCGCCGTCCAGGTTTTTTCGGCATCGGCATACAGCGCCGACGCGCTCTGCAATTCCGCCAGCGGTTGCCAATATCCCGCATTCCGCGGAGCCAGCGACGCCGCCAACTTCCATTGCGCAATCTTCGCGGCGGGGGTGGTTTCCAGTTCCGCCATCTTCACATGCGGTTCCGCCCAGCGCGGATTCGCCCGGATGGCCAACTCCAATGCGGGCCGCGTATTCTTGGCCAATAAACCACGCGGACTCTCCGGCGGAAACGTCTTGCCGCCCGCCAGGAGTTCCGCCAGCAGTGCGTCCATGGCCGCTTTATCCACAGTCTTTTCGATGAAATCGCGATCCGGATTCAACGCCCGCCCGTTCACCGGTGCCGCTTCAAATTTCCCCGTCCGCGCATAGGCATCCACGTCCGCATTCAGCTTGGCGGCTGGCACATCAAACGCATTGCGCGATGCCGTGTCTTCGTCCGAAGCGTTTTGCAGATTGTTAAGATAGATGCGCAACTTGCCGGTATAGGCCGGCTGCGTGGCCATCATCTGCAACTTGGCCCAAGTACGCTGGCGCGGCCCGGCCAGATCGAGAGGCCCCCCCACCCGTACCCGCGTCCCCGTCACTTCCATCGTCGAAAGCAGATCCGCCAGGGCGGTTTCGATCTCCTCCGGCATGCGTCCGGCGTTGTCTTCCACCAAAATCTGCGTAACGCCCCGCGTTACATCCAGGGGAAGACTGGCGTCGCCCTTTCCGTCGCCCTTTCCAATGTCGGCCGCCCAGGCGCACAGCGTCGCTCCGCCCCCGTCCACAAATGTTTTGGGCAAGGCGTACGGCGCATACTCGCGTTGGCGTGCGAACAGGACCAGATGGATGGGCCACAGCGCGGTCAGCTCCTGGGCCGTGCCGGTGCGGCTCATCCCGTCTTTGCCCAACAGCGCGCCCAGCACGTGACGCAGTTGTTCCAGTTGATTCAAGCGCTGCCGTGCGGCGCGGTCCCCCGCATTGCTGAAAATATGAAAGGGCCCGGCGCGGTACTCTACCCAGTCCGCCGAAAAAAGCGGAACGGCAATGACCGCAAAAATAAGAAACCGGCGGAGCACCTGTCTTAAATCATAAAGCTACTGCGCGTGCCCATGCCGGGTAACCCACTGCCGGGAAATGACAGAAAGCGCCCGCGGTACCATCCTGCGCCGAACATCCGGCCAGAACTCGGTCAACAGGTTGGAGATCAGGTCGTTGCCCAGAGCCATCCCCCAGCGCTCCGCTGCCTCGGGGGCCGATTGGCTGGCCGGATAGTAGGCCGTGGTCAGGGCCACCACGCCCATATTGCCCACCACCTCGGAGAAATTGAAACGCAGGTGGCCGCTCTCCGTCTGCGTCACCACAATGCTGGACGCCGCGTGTCCCGCCCGATGTAGAAACGATCCTGTTCCCAGGCGGAAAAAGCGCGGGTCTTCATGCAGCAACGACGGCAAAATGGCTTCGGTAACGTAGGCGCCGATAATCTGGTCACCAAATGCCCGCCCGTAGAATTGCGTGAACCCGACAACGCCGCCGTTGTTTTTGAATCCGCCGGAGGCCACCTGAGCCTGCAGTGCGTAACCCGCCAACAGCGGAAAATTAGGCCAATCGAAACTGTCCTTGCGGGCAATTTCGAATTTTTCTCTGCTGGTCAGCGGTTGGTAATTCTCCTGGTACTGTGCGGCCCGGTGGTTGGGAATCACGCCGAACATCCGCCCCTGGCCTGGAAACGGCTGTAAACGGGCCGTGAAACTCGCGGGGACACTGGGTGTGTCTACAACCAAAGCTGTCAGTTCGCTGCAGGAATCAAGCGGCGCTTCCGGAACCAGGGTCATTTCCGCCGCTGACTCGAACGACGCCGTATCGGCCCGCGCAGCAAACGCCCCGGCTGAAAGGCTCACCGCCGCCACCAGGCACACCGCGAAATACAGCAACGCAGCGATTGCTGGGAACATAGCTCTGAACATAAATTGCGATAGGTGTGAAAAAGTACTCATCGGCCCTATCCCGTCGTTTGTGAGAACCCTGATCCCCATTTCAAGTTGCGCGCTAAGCCTAAGTCTGTTCCCGCTTACTGAATAGACTCAAGGCACCACCTCAACGTTACCGCCCATTTGGCGTAGAAACCATCTGCCGATCTATCAGCCAAGCCAGTAAAACGCCGTACGTCTTCTCAGGCCCGTTACCTACGAAAGAGTTATCGCAATGCGGTACCGGACCCGCTAGAATGAAGCGAGCTTCGCCCCGGCTAAACTTTCGGTAACCACTTATGGACAAACTTTCACAACCTCGTCAGCGCCCCGAGGTACAACGCGAATTGCGCCGCCACTTTCTGCGTTTCCTGGCCGCCAGCCCGTTTTTCGCCGAAGCCCTTTCTGAAACCGGCTGGGCTCAAGGCACGCCGCCCGGAGATCCCAAGTTCGCCATTCCCGCCGCCAAGGACGCCCTGAGTCTGCTGGACTTTGAAGCCTTGGCCCGCCAAACGCTGCCTCCCGCGCATTGGGGCTACATGGCTTCCGGCGTGGATGACAACGCCACGCTCAACGCCAACATCAACGCCTATTCGCGCATTGAACTCCGGCCGCGCAGGTTGGTGGACGTTTCAAAAATCGATTACAGCATCGAACTGTTCGGCGTAAAATACGATAGCCCGATCTTCCTGTGCCCCGTCGGCGGCCATCGCATGTTCCATCCCGAGGGCGAACTGGCCACTGGCCGTGCGTCCAAGGCCAAGAACGTGATGCAGGTGCTCTCCACCCAGACGTCCATCGCCGTGGAAGAAGTGGCCAAAGCGCGCGGCAACGCCCCCTGGTTCCAGCTCTACATGCCGTCGAAATGGGAAGACGCCGAAAAGCTGGTGAATCGCGCGCAGGACGCCGGCTGCCCCGCCATCGCCTGGACCATCGACAACCTGGCGGGCCGCAATCTTGAAACCGCCGAACGCTTTCGCCGCAACGATACCCGCGAATGCATCACCTGCCACGCCACGCCCAACGGTGGCCGCCGCAATACCGCCATGTTCACTGGCTTAAGCGGCGGCGGCATCAATCCGCTGGACGCGTCCTGGGAATTGTTCGATAAGCTCCGCAAGATCACTAAAGTAAAGTTGCTGCTGAAAGGCGTGGAGACCGGCGAAGACGCCAAAATGGCCCGTGAACACGGCGTGGATGGCATTATTGTTTCGAACCACGGCGGCCGTGCAACCGAAGATTTGCGGCCGACCATCAAGACTCTACCCGAAGTGATCCAAGCCGTGGGCAATCAGATTCCAGTGCTGGTGGACGGAGGTGTCCGCCGTGGCAGCGATGCGTTCAAGGCCCTGGCCATGGGCGCGAAAGCCGTCGGCATCGGCCGCCCTTACACTTGGGGACTCACCGCCTTCGGCCAGCAAGGCGTCGAACGCGTGATCGATATTCTGCAAGCCGAACTGCAGCGAACCATGCGTCAGTGCGGAACCCCAACCGTCGCCCGCATCACGCGGTCATCGGTGGAGGCGCACTTGTCCTAGCGTGAGTTTCCCGGATCATTCAAGCGAGCGGCCGGAGGACTAGCGTCCCGGCAACCCCACCAGGACCGCCGTGTGGTTGGGGACGGTCACCGATCGCGCCGTCTTCGTGATTCGTGCCGCAGCCTCAGGTCCGGACAGCAACTGCGCCTGCTTCGCATCCAATGAAGGAGCGGTAAGCACTTCTAGTACTTTTGCGCCGGATAAGTTGATCGTCACTGCTCGCGCATCATCCTTATTGAGAATGGCGACAACCCGCTTGCCGCTGGGCTGGCGAGCGGCATAGGCTACCGCATTTACCGGACCAGAAGCGAAGTCAACCTTCAGAAGCGTGGCTCCCACAAAACGGCTAGCGAATTTCATCCCGTAGCCCACCGGTTCCAGTAAATATTTATGGTTGAGCTTGCCATCCACGCCGCTGCCGGCCAGTGTTCCCTCGTTCGCGATTGGCGTGTAAAACGGCTTTGGGTGCGGCTCGTTGGGGTCCTTCATTTCCGCTTCTCCGACAAACCTTCCGCCCACCGATACGGCTTGCGCGTGTCCGCTACCGCCGTGCAGATTCACTCCGCTATATCCCATCGACATGAGCTGAAAAAGATAGTCCGCCGACCACAGCGCCGATGCGAACGCGTCGCTGAGACCCGATTTACCCCCGCCAAATACCGTATTGCCTTCCGTCATCCGGTAGGCCGTCTTCATCCTTTGTGCCGCTTCGCGGGCCATCGCGCCTTGCATTGTGGCTGCTTCATCCGGCAACATCAGCCTCTGAATGGTGGCCTGCGGATTACTGGGGGGACCGCCCCAGTAGTGATGATGCGACAGGGTTGTAACGTTGGGCTTATCTTTCACGGCTGGCCAAACGTCCGCGATTCGGGTGAGCCACTTGACGTCCGTCGCCACGTCAGGCAGACCGAACTTGGCCCCAGGCAGCGCGCGTTGCACAGCGCGCGCAATGACCAGCCATTCATCGAAGTAACGGTCCGCGCTCCACTCCGACCGCTCCCGCAACTTATACGCCGTGAAAAGGTCCACTTCATTGCCGATCTGAAAGTACTGGAGCCGGGGCCCCAATGTCTCGAATACGAACCGCGCCTCCGGAATCACCGTTTCCGGAGTGCCGTAGCCCAGATTCAAGCCGTAGATACAACTCCAGCCCGTGGCCCGCAGGAACCCATCCAGTTGCCGGATCGTCTCCGGCGTAATCGCGTAGATATAGCTGGCAGGCCGCGAACCGTCCTTCAACACCAGATTACGGTTCGGAGGTTGATCCGTGTTGCTCGCCTTCCACCATTCAAACTCACTGGTATTGCCGCCTAATCGCAGCACGCCCCGCGCGGCCAGATTGCGGAACTGTTCCACCAATCCGCGATTCGCCGGCGAGAAAAACGCCGGATCCTCCAATTGCATATTCTCGTAGGAGAGTCCCATAAAATCGGGCGCTACCGTTTGATCTGTGGATCCGCCGATGGTCAGCGTCGTTGCGTAAGGTGTTGGGTAAGGTGTTGCGTAAGCTTCTGTTCCGCTCTGGCCTGAGACCCGCGGCCCCAGTACGGCCGCACCCGCAAGCAGGCAACTATTGCGGAGAAATTCCCGACGCGGTTGAGTTGATTGGTTCATAAAGGCCCTTTTTCCGCCTACAGCCGCCGCTTGTACCCGGGCCGGTAATGCTCGTGGCAGCTTTGGCATGATTCGTATAAATCGTCATTCAGCGCCTCCAGCCCCCGCAGATCGCGAGCCTTCGCCGCCTTGAACGCCTTCGCGCCCACATCCTGCAATAGCTTGGCGTCTTTCATCCAACGGTCTTTGTCCGCTTTGCCGATCGCGCGATTTTCCGCCATCAGAAGGTTGGCCGATTCCGCCAGCATCAACGCGTTGTTCTGTAAATCGATCCAATCCTTTTCGCTCTTCTTCTCCTCGCGGCCTACGTAGAAAATTTCGTTCGAGGTGGGGAAGATCAGGTTCACCATCAGCTCCTTCATGGTGCCGATGGACTCCAGCCCCGCAGCGTCCGTCTCCTTCTCTTTAGCCGGCTCCTGCGCCCGCGCCCGCATCCCGCCGGTTGATAAAAAGCCCGCAATCAGAAAGCCGGCAAGCGAGAAAAGCAGTAAGCGCCGCATGATGATCTCCATTCGTTGAATGTGGAAGGTCCGCTGCCCGATTCTACCAGGACTTCATTTTCCATAAGGAATCTTCACCAACCGGTCGCCTTCAAAGGCACCAATGTAAATCGACTTTCCCATCTGCAGCGCCACCGAAGCGCCGGAAATCGGAGCCGGCTTGCCCGGTGTTACAGACTTGAACATGCTTGCGGAATCGAAAATGGTCTTGGCCAGCATCGTTTCGGGATGAATCTCGGCCACTACCGAACTCTGCCGGCACGGTACTTTATCCAGTCCGCCGCTGCCCGCCGGACATTCGCCCCGCGGACTCTTGATGCCTGCCGCCAGTATTTTTCCTCGCGCAGTCCAGGTCAAATTATCCGGCATAAAATCCAGCTTCACCATCGCCACTTCCTTGCGCGCCTGCAGATCGTACTTGTGAACTTCCTTGGCCGTCCAAGCATTGAAGTAAACGTAGCGCTGGCCGGCACTCACAATCACGCCATTGGGATAACCGCGCCGCGTGTCGGGCAACTCTGTCTCTCCGCTGCCTGGCACCCAGCGCGAAACATAACCGGAAGGCTGCCCCGCGAATAAATCCATGCCCGGCGTTTGCAGGGCCGTGGGATGCGTGGCCACGAAGCCTCCATCGGGCAGCGCGGCAACGTCGTTATAAGCCTGGGAGGAAACGACACAGCCGTGCCATACCAGGCTTAGTGCGCCGCCTGTCTGTTTCACCTCATACATCTCAATGGATTCGCGGCCGCCATGGTTCACCACATACAACTGGTTCTTCCCGCCGTTGCGTTTTGCTAACGACGTTCCGTGCGGCCTCAGCCCATCGCCAATCGGACCCGGACACGCCGCTTCGCCCCAATTCTTGAGCGGCTCCGCTGTCACCGGAATCCTGCTGAACGAATTCTGGACCGGATCGTATACCGTCAGGCCTGCATCGCCTGCCCGGCCCTGACTATTGACAAACTGGCTGACAATCAGCTGCTTGCCATCCGGCGTCCATTCCAGATCCTCGGGCGAATGCGTGCCGCAAATAATCTGCACCTGGCCGTGAGCCCCGCACTCTGCAAGCGGCGGTGGCGCTGGCGGCGCTTGCCCCCAAGCCCAAGTCCCCGCCCAAATTCCAGCCCAAATCCACCCAGCCCAAATCCGCCCAGCCCAAATCCGCCCAGCCCAAATTCGCCCAGCCCAAATTCGCATGGACAAACCACAAAACACCAAACCTCTGAATCGCATTTCACTCCTTGCCCAAACAGAACCGTGTGAACAGAAACACTGGATTATCTCACCGCCGCGCTACAATACCAAAGGTCTCCTGTTTGCAAGTGCCTTCTCAAACCAACTCCTCCCTCCCTCGCGTTGCTCTGGTCGGCGCCGGATCGTTCGGCAAGAATCATCTGCGCGTCATCCACGAATCGCCGTGCGCAGAATTGGCCGGCGTCTTCGATCTCGACGCCGCCCGCGCCGCCGAATTGGCCAAGTCTCATGGATGTACAGCCTTCGCCAGCCTTGAACATCTGATTCAGCATGCCGATGCTGCCATCATCGCCAGCCCAACCGTGACGCACGCTGACATCGGTTGCAAACTAATGGAAGCTGGTCTCGACGTGATGGTGGAAAAGCCCATCGCGCACACTCTCGATGCCGCCCGGGCGCTGGTCGAAACCGCCGAACGCTACGGCCGTGTTTTGCAGGTAGGGCATCTGGAACGCTTCAATCCCGCCATCATCGCACTCAGCGAAGTGGTGCATAAGCCTTTGTTTTTTGAGATTCACCGCCTTAGCGAATTCAGCCCGCGCAGTCTGGATGTCGACGTCGTCCTGGATCTGATGATCCACGACCTGGACATCATCCTGGCCCTTACCGGCGAAACACCCGAGGAAATTCGCGCCGCCGGCATCCGCATTCTCTCGCAAAAAGTGGACATCGCCAACGTGCGCATTCAGTTTCCCAGCGGCTGCATCGCCAACCTCACCGCCAGCCGCGTGTCCACGGAACGCGTCCGCAAACTGCGTCTGTTCCAACCCCACGAATACATTTCGCTCGACTACAGCCGTCAGGATGCCGTCCGTTTCCGCGTCAAAGGAGAAACGCCAACCACCGGGCTTCCCGCCATCGACTTCGCAGCTCTGCCTGTAACCAAAGACGAACCGCTTCGTCTTGAATTAGAAGGGTTTGTCACCAGCGTTCAATCGAGGGGTGCTCCACGGGTGACGGGAAAGCAAGCCCTGGCTGCGCTGGAAGTTGCTTTCGGGATCCTTGCTAGGATTGAAGAACACTACGGCCAGGTAGCCAAGACGCTTCTGCGGTAAAAGACTTTGCAGTAAGCCAGTGGTCGTAAGCCAGTGGTCGTAAGGCAGTGGTCGTAAGGCAGTATAGACGTAAGCACGGTGAGTACAGACAATTTCAAATCCAGCGGTGGCGCGAACCAGAACGTTTTGAACGGGCACGGCTTAAATGCCGACGGCTTGAATTTCCTGCGTGATTATCAGGCGCCCCTTCCCCGCTGGCGCGTGGCCATTGCAGCCGCGGGAGCCATCCTCTACCATGTGCTGGCGCTGCTGTTTTTGATGTTCGCCCCCAACCCGGCGCCGTTGCTCGATACCCGGCAAATCGCGCTCGACTTGAAGAACGCGGTCCCCCTCTACCTGCCCAAAGAACTCACGCAAAAGGATCCCAATCGCGGCAAAATTTCACATGAGCTGGACGTCCGCAGCGCCGCTCCTTCGGCCGCAGTGGCCCTGGCCCGCAAGGCGCCAGGGCTGGTTCCCGCTCCCATCATCGCGCCTCTCGTAACGCCGCCGGTGGTGATTCCGCCCACGCCGCAATCGCCTGCCCCGCTTCGCGTGGAGCCGCCTCCGGCGCCAAAGCCACAGGACAAACCTGCCATCACCGACAAACCTGCCCTAGCCTTTGAGCCCGTCAAACCCTCCGAGACCGGCCCCCAACCGGACGCCCGCGTGAAAGTGCCCGACACTTCCGTCGAGGCCATCGCCAAACAAGTAGAAACCACCGCCAGAGGCAGCGCCCGCCAGTCCGCCAATGACAGCAGTGTGGCCCTGGGCGACGCCGACGCCAGCCGTCTGCAGCTGTTAAGCGACCCCAATGGCGTCGACTTCAAGCCCTACCTGATTCAGGTATTGACCGCCGTGCGCACCAACTGGCTGGCCATCATGCCTTCAGCAGCCATGGGGCGGCGCGGTCGCGTGCTGGTGCAGTTCATCATTGACCGCCATGGCCGCATCCCCAAAATGGTCATCGCCGAAGAGTCCGGCACGCTGGCGCTGGACCGCGTCGCCATCGCGGGGGTAAATGCTTCGGTGCCTTTTCCGCCCCTCCCTCCCGCCTATAGGGGGAACGAGATCCGCCTGCAAATGACCTTCAGCTATAATTTGCCTAGGCACTGATCATCACCGCGCGTGAAAACAGGCTAGGGAAGGTACCCAAAAATCCCGCAATGAAACACCGATTTATCTTCGCCCTGGTTGTTTACGCCATTCTGGCTCTCTTAGCCGGATTTACCTTAAGCGGGAACATCCGTCTGGCTACCCTAGTGTTCTTGGCCGGAATGGCCCTGAAAACGTATCTCGCGGTACTCAAGGATCGCCTCGACTAAGTGTTTGGCTTATGCCTGGTTGGATCGTTTTATGCCTGATCTAGGGTAAAACGTCGAGATACTTAGACCCTCCTCTCGCTTTAACCTGCAATCACGTCGGAGAAAAAACAGTAAGTAGGTCCAGTACCAGACTGGTAGTGCAGTACCGGTTTGGGATAGTCGAAGGCAATCCTGGTCCCAAAGCGGAATACCGCATTTTTCACGGAACCGTTCAGATCCGGTTCCGAGGAAAATCTTCCGCGGAAGGTCACCTGGGTAGCTGTTGATTTTAGGACCGTTACTGTCATCCCTCCGATCAGACTATCAGCCGCAAAGCGAAGCTTGCCTGGGATTGGACCCGGGCGTGCATTTCGTTCAGCGGCGCCGGAGGAATTTCAGAGCGACGCCAGGTTCGAATGGACCGTTTGTGGTTTGAATTGACGTTTTGTGTAGACCGGCGTTGCCCTCGATTTTAAATTGTGATGATTGCTAAAGCCAAAAGTTCAAGTGCTACGTCTGCCGCTGCTGCTGCTGCCATGACCCGTGTCGCCGTGACTGCCGCCAATCGAACCGCCGCACGAGGAGTTTCACTGAAAGCGGCTCCCGTAAGCGCATTCGGCGCCACAGTTGCCAGTCGCAGCGGGCCGGTCCGGGTGCTGCCCCAAAGCGCAAACATCACGCTCGTCAAAGGCAACAGTGTCAAGGGCAGCAGTGTTAAAGGCATCCCGGTCAAAGGCATTCCGGTCAAAGGCAACACAGTCAAAGCCGATGCCGCCAAAGCTATTCCAATCAAGCTGGCCGCGGCGAAAGCCGTTAAGCCGTCCGCCAAGAAAAGCTTAGCGAAAGTTGGCAAACCGGTGGCGGCCAGCGAAACTGCCTTTGCACCAACCAAACCCCTGGCCAAAACCATCCCTGCGCCGCTGCAGAAAAAAAATTCCGCCAAGCTCGCTCACATTCACGTCACGCGAAGTTCCGAGCACAATCCGCACAATTATCCCAGCCAGACGGAAGCCGAAAAGATCCGCTCCATCGCTGAGCTGTTGTCAGACGACCTGTCTGACGATTTGATGAATCTGCACCACGCCGGTTTAGATCATGGTTTAGTTCACGGGCTAGATTCCTGTGACACCGCCGACGAACTGCTGCTCGACGACGAAGCCGTCTTTGAACTCACGCCTGAACTCACGCCTGAACAAACCCGGCTGGAACAGATAAAGACCGAAAAGATGGCGCGGCAGGCCGCTGCGAAAGCCAAAGCCTGGGAACTGGCCAGCCTGCAAAGCGACCCCGTGTTGGCTCGCCGCGATCAGGTAGTGCTGGAACATTTGCCGCTGGTGAAAGCCATCGCCGTTCGCGTGCACGAAAACCTTCCCGTTCACGTCGACCTGGACGATCTGGTTCACGCGGGCATCCTGGGTTTGTTCGACGCCGCCAGCAAATTCAATCCCGAAAAACAGGTGGCCTTTTCCAGCTACGCCAAGCACCGCATTAAGGGTGCGATTCTCGATAGCCTGCAGCAACTCGATTGGGCCTCGCGTGACATGCGCCGCCGCCACAAACAACTGGAAGCGGCTACCCGCGACCTGGCCTCCAAGCTGCAGCGCAATCCCACCGAAGCCGAAATCGCCGAAAAGCTGGGCATGGACGCCGAACGCTGGCGCACGATGATGCTGGACCTGCGCAACGTGGGTTTGATTTCCGCCTCCACCCGCGCCAACGAAAACGAAGATCTTCCGGCTCCCGATTTCCCTTCCAAACCCGAAACCCATCCCGATTCCATCTGCGCCCACGAACAACTGCGCGGCGTACTGGGCGTGGCCATCAAAACCCTGCCGGAACGCTATCAAAAAGTCGTCTCCCTCTATTATTCCGGTGAGATGACCATGAAGGAAATCGGCGGCATGCTGGGCATCAATGAAAGCCGTGTGTCGCAGATCCACAAATCGGCGCTAGAGAAAATGCAGGTGGTTCTGGAATCAAACGGGATTACCAACGCACAGGCGTTCTGAAAAAACTTTTCTTCAGGTAGGGAGAGCGGGATGTGGGCCGCTCTCCCCATTTTTTCGGATTCACTGCTCGTCATTTCCGAAGGTTGTCCCCTGCACCGGCAGCGCTCCCCGGGCCCCCAGGTGTATGATAAAAATGCCTTACTGAGGAGCACGGAGGCATCATGTTCATCACCAAGAAACACTTGTCACGCCGCACTTTGCTCAAAAGTATGGGGGTGTCGCTGGCGCTGCCTTTGCTGGATTCCATGGTCGGCGCGCAGACTCCTTTGGCCAAAAGCGCCGCGAAACCAATGTCGCGCATTGGGTTCGTGTATCTGCCGCACGGCGCCATCATGAATGAATGGACTCCCGCAACCGAAGGCGCGGGCTTCGAGTTTTCGCGCATTCTGAAACCTCTTGAGCCGTTTCGCGATCGCATCAATGTGGTCAGCGGCCTGGGTCACAAAGCCGCCGACACCACCGCAGTTCACAGCCTGAGTCCCACAACCTGGCTGAGCGGCGTGCGTCCCAAACCAACCCAAGGTGTGGACGCTTTCGCCGGTGTGACTGCCGATCAGATTGCCGCGCAGCAAATTGGCCAGGATACACTTTTGCCGTCGCTCGAAATCGCCACCGAGGACAACTCGGCGCTGATTGGCGCCTGTGACCGCGACTATGGCTGCATCTATATGAATACGCTTTCCTGGCGCACGCCCACCACGCCGCTGCCCATGGAAATTAATCCGCGCAAGGTTTTCGATCGCATGTTTGGCGAAGGCGGCTCGCCCGCCGAACGCGCCGCCCGGCTCCAGGAAGATCGCAGCATTCTGGACACCATCACCAAAGACGCGGGCGTTCTACAAAAAACCCTGGGCCCGAAGGACCGCGGGACGATGAACGACTATCTGGAAAGTGTCCGCGAAATCGAACGCCGCATTCAAAAAGCCGGCGACATGCAAAGCGGCTACGATATGCAATTGCCGCCGCAACCGGTGGGCATTCCCTACGCCTTCGACGAGCATGTCAAGCTGATGTACGATCTTCTCCTCTTGGCGTATCAGGCCAATATTACGCGCGTATTCACCTTCATGGTGGCCCGCGAGGAAAGCAACAAAACCTATCCCATGCTTGGCGTGCACGATGGCCATCACGCCACCTCGCATCACCAGAACCGCCCCGAAAAGATCGAAAAACTGGTAAAAATCCAGCAATTTCACATCGGTATGCTGGCCGGCTTCATCGACAAACTCAGCAAAACGCAGGACGGCGACGGCAGTTTGCTGGATCATTCCGTGCTGCTATTCGGCAGCAATATGAGCAACAGCAACCTGCATAACCATTTCCCGCTGCCCAATCTGTTGATGGGCGGCGCGGCGGGCCAGTTGAAGGGTGGGCGGCATTTGAAGTACGACGATCACACGCCCATGACCAACTTGATCGTCAGCGCGCTCGACAAAGTAGGCGTGCATCAGGACACCTTGGGCGACAGCACCGGGCGGCTGGCGGGAGTTTAGTTGTGAAACAGGCGTTACTGGCGTTGGGCTTTGCGTGCGTTACTCTGTTGGCGGCCGACAGTAAGCTTGCCGATGCCGCGGCCAATCAGGATTGGGCAGCCGTCCGCAATCTCCTCGGACAGAAGGCCGCTATCAATGCCACGCAAGCCGATGGCACCACGGCGTTGATGTGGGTGGTGCGCGCCGACGATTTCGATTTGGCGGATACGCTTTTGCGCGCCGGTGCGGACGCGAAAATCACCAATCGCTACGGCGTGACGGCCATGAACTTGGCGTGCGTCAACGGCAATCCGAAAATGATTTTGCGCCTGATTCAAGCGGGCGTAGACGTAAACGCACCCGGCGTGGAAGGCGAAACGCCGTTAATGACAGTTGCGCGCGGGGGCAACGTGGAGGCCGCGAAAGTGCTGCTGGCCCATGGCGCCAACGTCAACGCCACCGAAGAATGGCGCGGGCAAACCGCCTTGATTTGGGCCGTGGCGCAAGCGCATCCGGAGATGGTGAAAGAACTGATCGCGCACGGGGCACTGGTAAACATGCGGACAGCGAAACAGGTTTGGGAGCGCCAGGTGACCGCCGAGCCGCGCGAAAAATGGATGCCGCAGGGTGCGCTGACGCCTCTGCTATTCGCCACCCGCCAAGGTTGTTTGGAATGCGCGCAAGTTCTTTTGGATAAAGGAGCCGACATCAACGCGCAGGATTTGGAAGGCGTAACCCCGCTGATTTCGGCGCTGATCAACGGGCATTATGATGTGGCGGGTTTTTTGATTGACCGGCATGAAGACGTCAACGCCGTCGACAAAACCGGCCGCGCAGCGCTCTATGCCGCCGTCGATTTTCACACCATGCCCGGCTCCAATCGTCCGGCGCCGAAAGAGATCGACAATCAATTGACCAATCTCGACATCGTGAATCGGTTGCTGGCCGCCGGCGCGAACGTGAATCAGCGCCTCACCGCGCAGCCGCCCTATCGCACCAAAGTGGATCGCGGCAACGATACTATTTTCGGTGCCGGCGCCACGCCCTTGTTCCGCGCGGCGAAGGCGGGCGATACCGTTGTTGTGAAACTGCTGCTCGATCACGGCGCGGATCCCAAGCTCACCAATCGCACGGGCATCAACGCCGTAATGGCGGCGGCGGGTTTGGGCACTCGCGAAGAAGACGCCACCGGCCGCAAAAAAACCGAAGACGATGCGATCGAAACCATTCGCCTGTTGCTGGACACCAATGTGGATGCTGGCGTGAACATCAATGACGTCGACGGCACTGGAAGTACTGCGCTGCACGGCGCGGCCATGTGGGGCTACGACAAAGTGGTCCGCTACCTGGCGCAGCGCGGTGCGGCGCTCGATATCAAAGATAAGCGCGGCTTCACGCCGCTTGATACCGCGCTGGGCAAGGCAGGTGGCATGGGCTTCGATCACGCCAGCGGGATTCCACGGCCCAATGTAGTGGCGGCGCTGCAGGAATTGCTGCAAAAGAACGCGCCCGCGGCAAAAGCCGCCAACCCGTAAGCCCGCTTGCATTTACCGGCCGCGATCTTCCCTCGCGCGGTATTGCAATGCAAGATTCAGATCGCGAATGGCAGCCCTGGACGACTCAATGGCGGCAGCTCTGTGTCCGCCGAAGTCGTGGGGGGCGGCTTCCATGTAAGCAACGGCTTCGCGCAGATTGGTGATGGCGATGGAAATTCGCGGATGCATTTGACGTTCGGTTTTGGCGTTTTGGGCAACCGCCAAGGTAGCCAGCGTTCCCAGGACGACGCCCAGAATGACGCTGCGAAATGACTTCATGATTGTGACCCTAACATAGTTGGCCGCCGAGGTGGCGAACACCTGGCGGAGAATTTGTTCCAGCCCGTGTTAAGATCAAATCTCGTCGCGTTCGTCGGTAATTCCGCATTAATCAACCGTTGTCTTGTCGCAGACACTTCGTTATTCATCCTGAAAGAGGTGACCCATATGTTTTCCCGTTCTTCTTCCTTCCTCGTTTTTTCCGGGGCGTTTTTATTGGCCGCCGGAACGCTTCTGGCGCAGCCGGCCGATTCCCAGCCTGCTTTCCAAATCCAGCGCGCCGAAATGGCGATTCCCTTTGGCACCGTGGCTGGCCGCTTACTCACGGTCAATGAATATTTGGTTTTTATTGACGATGAAAAGCCGGAAGCGTCGTTCGCGGTAGCCCGGCGTGGCGTAAAGAATCTTTCCTCCGACGGTGCGATGGTCACGCTGGAGACGGCCCGCGCCGGTAAAAGACCGAACGGGGTCGCGCAGCAGCGTGAACTTCCGTGTCATGGACGAGAAGCAAGCCGCAATGTTGGCGACTTGGATGCACAGTGGTCCGCTGATGACGGAGGCGACGCCGCCTGCCGCGGCTTCCGCATCTGCCTCGGCAGGCGCCAAGCCAGCCACTGATGGAACCCTCACTTATCAAGTGCGCCACGATCACCGCATCGGCGGCTGCGACGGGCGTTTGATTGTCGAAATGGACCGCGTCTCGTTTGAGTCCATCACCAACGTAAATCATTCGCGGCAATGGGGCTTGAAGGACATTAAAGAACTGAAGCGCAGCAACCCCTACGGTATTGAAGTGGTTCCGTTTTCCGGCGAAACCTACAACCTGGGTATTCAAGGCCGCGGCATGAGCAACGACGAATACAAAGCGCTGGTGGACCGCATTACGGCGGCACGGCTGAAGAACTGAAGCGCATTAAAAAAGCGCGCGCTCTCCGCAACGGGAGTGCGCGCGCAAGTTAACGGAACGTAACTTCTTACTTCAAACCACAATTCAACCCGCGCCTAGCGGCGGGCCAGCTTCACTTTCGGAGTCGAAAGATATCCGGTCACGCGGTCCTTGCTTACCTGGTTCACCACGATTTCATAAGGCTGCACGTTGCCGGCCGTGTAGAACTGTACCGGCTCATTGATGGTCTTGTCCTTCTTTTCGACGCGCTGGTCGTCGGCCATCACGTCCATGGTGAAGCGGTTGCGTTTGACGTCGGACTTCTTCAGGTTCAGCGTCACATCGCCGATCTTACGCGGACCCTGATTTTTCGCGATGTCGAACTCCATGTAGTTGCGTTCGCCCAGTGCACGCAATGCGTCTAGGTCCTTTGAGTTGGTGGCGATCAGTCCGCTCATCACACCCATGTCGCCCATTGCCCGCCTCAGGTCCAGGCCGGTCTTGGTTAGTTCTGCTTGCGTCGCGGCCACGTTGGCTTTCACTTCTTCCACGTTGGTCTTCACCGTGTTGACGTTGCCGGAGACCTCAGTGAACTTGGAGTCCGTGTTGTCCTTGATCTTGCTCAGCTCACCGGCCACCTGTAGCTGCTGCTGCTCGGTTTGTGAGGCCAATTTCGCGTCCAGATCCTGCACCTGTTTTTGCGCGTCGGTCCGCGCACGGCGCACGGCAATTGCGGCGGACACGTTGGCGCTCTGCACATCCTTCTTCACCTGTTCCGCCATCACATCCAAACGCTGCTTGTCTTGTTCGAGCAACGTCGCCGTGGTTTCATTCAATTTGGAGATCTGCGCCTGAGTTCCGCTTTCGGTGCGGGCCAGGTCCTCATTCAGGTGGTTGGAGCGCACCAGCAAATAGCCGTTGCCCGCGAGTGCGATCACCAAGCCCGCGGCCAGCACACCAATGGCTGTGTTGCGGGTGGCGTGATTCGGGGAAAGATTGTTCGCCGGTCCGTTTGTGCTCCCGTTGGAAGGGCCGAAGTTGGAATCATTATTTAACGTTTGCATTTGTTTAAACTCCTTCATTCTGCTGGTTGGTTCTAACCTCATTGCAGCCGTTTTTCGGCTGCGCCAGACTTTACGGGAAGAAGATATGCAACCGTCGTGCCAATCGCCAGAAAAGGGGAAATTACAAGCCGTTTCTTGTGCTTCCGAAACCGTTGTCCTACAAAAATCACTTCTTGGGAGACCGCTGTTCGTGGAAAATGTTACGCCGCTTCGGCAACCAGCTCGGCAACAATGACCCCAGCACCACCCAGTTCCACCGTGATCGGCACGCTAAGGGGAGTTTCGACCACGCCCGCGTAAGAGCCAGTGGTGACGATTTGCCCGGCTTTCAATCCCAGTCCACGCTGATTCAAAAAGTGCACCAACCATGAAAACGACTTCATCGGGTGGCCGCTGGGGTGCGGTGAGGTCTTGTCGTAGAGAGTTTGTGTTGGTGAAGTAATCCTCACCGGCAACACATCTAAAGGCAGATTGAAAACATTCGGAATCACGGGGCCAATCAACAGCCCTACGTTGTTGTATGAATCGGCCAGCAGGTCGATCGGTGACGCTGCAGACGCATCCGCATAACGAGTGCCCAGCAGTTCTAAAACCATGTGGGCCTGACCAATGGCACCGCGGATTTCATCGTCATTATAGGGTGTGGCCCGCGGCGGCAAATCCTGGGCCACGACGAACGCAATTTCCGGTTCGATCTTGGCTCTTGACGCAGCGCCTTTCGGCGCGGGAACTGAATAGGGTGATGTTCGTGATATGGCCGATGCTGGAATGGACGCGAACACCAGTGGGCCATTGGGCTTGGGAACGCCGCACTTCCAGCCGTCCGTTGCACCGCCACCGATGGGCAGACCCATCAACTCCATCACTCGCTGTTGAACCGCGATGGCCGATTCGCGATCCGTTGGCCGGCAGGCTTCGGGAATCAGCGTGCCGGGAATTTTGGTCTTTCGCACTTGAAACAAATGCTGGGCTGCTTGTTCGATCTGATCCAGGTTTAGCATGACTAGTGCTTTTCGAGGTGCCCGCCAAACTGATAGCGCATGGCAGAAAGAATCTTGCCTTCGAAATCCGCTTCGCCGCGCGAGGTGAAGCGTTGATACAGAGCCGCGCTGAGCACCGGGGTTGGGGTGGCCTGATCGATAGCCGCTAAAATAGTCCAGCGGCCTTCGCCGGAATCAGAAACACGTCCTGAAAATTCCTTTAGTTCGGGGCTCTGCGTCAACGCGGCGGCGGTCAGGTCCAAAAGCCAGGAGGCCACTACGCTGCCGCGCCGCCACACTTCGGTGATGTCGGCCAGGTTGAAATCATATTGATAATGTTCCGGGTTGCGCAGAGGTGTGGTTTCGGCATCCACGGCGTGATCGCCTTTACCGACGTTGGCGTGGCGCAGAATGTTCAGGCCTTCGGCATACGCCGCCATCAAGCCGTATTCGATTCCGTTGTGAACCATTTTGACGAAATGCCCGGCGCCGCAGGGGCCGCAGTGCAGGTAGCCATCTTCCGACGTTCCTGCGGGCGTGACTTTCTCGCGTCCTGGCGTCCGTCCAATTTCGCCGCGGCCGGGAGCCAGCGTGCGGAAGATAGGATCCAGCCGCGCGACGATTTCTTTTTCGCCGCCGATCATCTGGCAATAGCCGCGTTCCAAACCCCACACCCCGCCGCTGGTGCCGACGTCGGCGTAGTGAATGCCCTTCGCCAGCAGTTCCTTGGCGCGGCGGATGTCGTCGATGTAATAAGAGTTGCCGCCGTCAATCAAGGTGTCGCCCGGACTAAGCAGCGGAACCAGCTTGCCGATCATGCTGTCGACGGCGGCGGCCGGCACCATCATCCAGATGGCCCTGGGCGCCGCCAGCTTGGCCACAAAGTCTTCCAAAGAGGTTGCGCCGGTGGCGCCCTCCTTCGCGATCTGCTCCACCGCCGGAGCGTTCAGATCGAAAGCCACGCAGGTTTGCCCGCCGCGCATCAGACGGCGCGCCATGTTCGCGCCCATCCGCCCCAAGCCAATCATTCCTATTTGCATTTGACTTTAATGGTAACAACTCAGCACAGTTCAGTTACTCAGGAATGCTCTGATCGCTGCGCAAGATCCGTGCAAGCTGTATAGTATGTCTCTAGGGTTTTCAGTAAGGAGAAAATGAATGAAACTTCGATTGCTTGATTTGCGACGCGCCGCCTTCGCTCTGATGTTCGCCAGCGCGGTGTTCGGCCAGGGCGTCCCGGAGCAATTCGTCATCAGCGGAAAAACGGCGGAGAAAATTCAGGACTTCACCACCATCAATCTGGCGACGGCGGAGCGCATCGCCGAAGTCTGCGAAAAAGCCGCCGTGGCGCAGGGCGTGCAGATCAGTATCATGGTGCTGGATAACGATGGCAACCACGTTTATATGGATCGCATGGACGGGCAAGGTTACTTGAACATCATCACGGCGGATATGAAAGCGCGGACGGCGTTGATGATGCGCGCGCCCAGCAAGACGGTGATGAATCGGGTGACGCAGGACCCGACGGCAGAGTTGCAGTTGATGCAATTGGGCGAGTTCGCGAATTCCGGAGGTCTGCCGATGGTGGTGAACAAGCAGATGATTGGCGCGGTGGGCGTGGGCGGATCGACGCCGAAGCTGCCGGTTTGGAGCGACGAAATTTGCGCGCACAAGGCGCTGACGGAAGTGATCGGGACCGGTGTGGCGCCGTTGGTGGAAGACTTGCCGGCGCGGGCGAATCCGAATCCAGGCACAAATCCGGTGCCGCGCTTCGCGACAGCAACGCCGCCGAAAACAACGTTATCGCCCGAATATGTTGTGGGCGGAAAAGGCGCCGCGAATGTCTTTGACGGTAACCAGATTTCCTTGGCGTCAGCCAAGAAGATTGCACGTGTCTGCCGCGATTGGGCGGCGGCGAAGGGCGGAACGATGTCGCTGTACATCATCGATAACGCGGGCGAGTTCGTGCACATGGAGCGCATGGACGGCCAGGTGTTCAACAACATTCGCACGGCGATGTTGAAGGCGCAGACTTCGTTGAAGACCCGCCAGCCAACTTCAATCAACAACGCACAGTTGAAGAATAATCCAGCCGGCATTGCGCGCTCGGCTACCTTCTTTAATCTATTTACGAACGCGGGCGGAATCCCGATTGTCGTTGACGGACAGATGATTGGCGCAATTGGTGTTGGTGGCGGCGCGGGCGGCGGCGATGAAAATTGCGCGATTGAAGGGCTGAAGGCGGCGTTTGGAGAGCACGTGACGTTGCCGGTTTATCCGGCGGCGGCGAATTAACGCGGGCTTGCGCCGGTTCAGAATTTGTGCAAAAACGCGAGCACTGTTTGCGATTAGCCGTCAGAAATCAGCGCAATACACTCAAATTTCGCCAAAACGGCGAATCGGAGCACAGCTTCCGATAGGAAGGGTGCGGAAAAAACGAACATCGCGTCTGGCGGCGCGCTAGGCCCCGCCAAATGGAAAATGTTTTAGAAAACGCAGGTCACAACCAGAGCCGGTGCTACTCATTCCTCCGGGGCAAAGGCAACGATGGTGATGCCTGCGGCGTTGGCTTGCTTGAGTAGTTCTTCACGATCGAGTAAAAGAGTTCTGGTGGCGTCCATTCCTAGCGCCGTTGTGTTGGTCTCTCGCATGACCGTAATCGTTTGCGGACCGATCACGGGAACGTCGTAAAGCATGTGCTTGCGGCGGCGGGAACCTTTGACCAGCCGTAGCGGCTTCTTTTCAACGAATGACGCCGCGCGGCGCAGCATGGCGTCGGTTCCCTCCATGGCTTCCACGGCGACGCAAGCCCGTTCGGCAATCGCCACGCTTTGGCCGATATCGTGGGTCGACAAAGCTGCGGCGATTTTGCGGCCATAGTGGATGTCCCGCGATTCGGCTTCATCGGGCTGGCGTTTGGTGAGCACGCCCACCGGCGCAAGCAGGTCCTTCAATAACAGTGTGGAGTCCAGCAGTTGGATGCCTTCGTCATTTAGCACGCGCGTGACGGCGCCGATGAGGCCTTCGGTGTTCTTGGTGTCGATAGACGCAAGCAGCTTTACCAAGCGCCAGTCAGGCACAATCGAGGAAAAGATTTTGGCGTGCTTTACCTGTCCGCACATCATCACCTGGGTGATTCCTTCTTTGTGGCAAATGTCGATGAGCTTACTGAGCGCGCCCAAGGAAATCCAGTGGGTGCGGGCAAGTTTTTCGACTTCTTGTGAAGCTTCCTCCTTGATGGCGATGGCCACGACGTCGATGCCGGCTGTGCGCGCGGCTTCAAGAGCGAGGATGGGGAAGCGGCCGTTGCCGGCGATGAGACCGATGGGCATGGGTTTTTCTTCTCCGGTCTGGCGACCGGAGCTATCAGGTTCGCACTTACTTCACAAAACCGCGCGTGGATTCGGCCATAAATTGCAAAAGCTCCGTGATCTCCGGTGACGTTTCGACTTCTTCGGTGATGCGTTCCACCGCCTGCGACGTATTCAGCCCCGCGCGGGTTAATAATCGAAAAGCTTTGTGTAGTGCGTCAATCGATTCGGCGGAATAGCCGCGGCGTTCCAGGCCAGTTTTGTTGGCTCCGAAGATACGGGCTTCGCGTTCGGTTACCGTCGTCGAAAACGGCAGCACGTCCTGCGTGATCACGCTGAACCCGCCGACGATGCAGTGGCGTCCGATGCGGCAGAACTGATGCACGGCGCTGCCGGCGCTGACCACGGCCCAATCACCGACGATGACATGACCGCCCAGCGTCGCCCCGTGGCCCAACACAATGTGGCTGGCCATGTGCGTATCGTGCGCCACGTGTGTGTAGGCCATCAGTAAATTGTCGTCACCAATGGAAGTGAGCATACCGCCGCCCTGTGTCCCGCGATGAATCGTCACGAATTCGCGAATCTTGTTGCGATGGCCGATTTTCGTTGCAGAGCGTTCGCCGTGATACTTCAAATCCTGCGGCGCCAGGCCGACAGTGGAGTATGGAAAGAAAATGTTATCGTCGCCGATTTCGAGCGGACCTTCCATTACGACGCTAGCTTTAATTTGCGTACGTGCGCCGATAGAGACATCCGCGCCGATCACAACATAGGGACCGATGTCGGCGGTGGCGGCGATCTGGGCGGAGGGGTCGACGATGGCAGTCGGGTGAATCATGTGTAGGTTCGGCTCCCTGCGGTCGCTTGTGTATGTCGGCTCCCTGCGGTCGCCTATTTTTTCCGCTTACTTGCCATCACGATTCGGTTCACGATCGGCCAGCACGCATAGCATTTCGGCTTGCGCCACCACTTCTCCGTTCACCGTCGCGGTGCCGGACATTTTGGCCAGCGACGCTTTCTTTTTCAGCAGGATCATTTCGATACGCAACTGATCGCCGGGGCGGACGGGTTTGCGGAATTTCGCGCCGTCGACGCCGGCCAACAGGACCAGTTTGCTGGCGCGATCCTCAATTTGACTGAGCACCAGAACACCGGCCACCTGCGCCATGGCTTCGATGATCATCACGCCGGGCATGACGGGGAAGTCGGGGAAATGGCCAACAAAAAAGGGCTCGTTGACGGTGACGTTCTTGATGCCAACCACGCGATCAGCCTGCATTTCTAAAATACGATCCACGAGAAGAAACGGATAGCGGTGCGGGAGGATCTTGCGGATAGCATCGATATCCATGGTAACGGGGTCTAAAGATACGGGCGCTGACATGAAACGGCCAGTATAACAGGAGGGGCGCGCACCCTGCTGTTGTTGCACGGGATGAAGGCGCGCCCGGTTGATTCATCCGGCTGGCTTACTTAGAAGCGGAACATGGCTTCCAGATATCCAAATTCGCCGTTCTTTCCAAGCGGGTAAATCTGTTTCATGGCGGCCAGGCCCTGCGCGTAGCCAATGTAACCGGTAAGTGTGAGTTGGCGGAGCATGCGGTACTCGACGCTGGTGTCATAGAGGTTGGCGAGCGATCGGCGGCCGGCAGTGGCGCGGCCGTTGTAGCCAAAGGTCCAAGGTTGATATACACCGCCGCCGCTGTACCACAGGTCGTTGGCATTGCTCAGGCGCAGCGCATGGAATTCGCTGGATACTGTGATTTTTGCGTGCGGACGCAGAACCAGGTCGCCGTAGCGATCTTGCGTATTCATCATGTTGAAGAATGGGAAGCGGGCATAGGGGCGCGGCGTGGGCAGCACCTGGAAGAACGTGCCGTGGCGGCCGTCGTTCGGATTGCCGTCGCCGGAGCCGATGGTATAGCCGCCGCGCAGCCAAGGTTTGAGCTTGGGCAAGATTTTGGGTTGAAAGCCGCCTTCAAAATCCAGCGCGTAGGCCAGTTGTTTTTGCGTGCCCCAACGTCCAGTTTGCACGGCGGCCCAACCCAGCGCATCAAAGGTGCCAGCGTGCGTGGTGAGGACGTGAGCGCTATGCGCGCCGAAAGTTTGCACGTGAATGTTTTCGGTATCGCCCTTGCGAGTGGCCAGCGGGCGGTCGTCGGTTTTCAGGATGTGGCGGAAATCGTCGTAATCGATGACGAAGAAACGCGTGTCGGCGGCGTGATTGCCTTTGCCCCAATCATGGGTGAAAGACGCGTAGCCAAACGCTGCCCGATTCCAACCCCAACCGTCAGTTTGAAATACGCCACGGGTGGGTGTGGCGGCGATGAAGGTGAAGTCGCTGCCCGGCTTGGAGTAGGTATAGTGAAGGCCATCGAAGCTGCGGCCAACGTCGGAAAAGCCAAAGGTGCCAATCAGGCGTTGGGCGACGTGGTCGCGCTTGACGGCGGCGAGGGTGGCGTTCTTGGGCGCCAGTTCGGTGCCATCGTTAAATTCGAAGCGGCCCACTTGCAGCGTGTTGGCTTCGCTGGCGCCCAGGCCTTTGAAGCGGGCGTAAAGTTGTTTGGCGAAGACCATGCCGGTGTATTGGCTATTGCCGTTGGCCGTGTAATCGTTGGAGCCCAAACCTAACGCGCCTTGCGGCGCGGGCGCGGTGGCGTTGTTGGGCAGGCCAAGCAAAAAGGGCGCGGCGAGCTCCGCATCCCAATCCCAACCCTTGCGCTTTTCCGCAAAGTTCACGCGCAACAGGTTGCCCGAATATCCGTAGGTATTGTCGCCGGTGGATGGCTGAAACCAATCCCAGGCATAGGCGCGGGCGCGCAAGGTGCCAGTGACCACCACGTCGCCAATTTTCATCGGCTGCGGTGCGGGCGCGGTTTGCCCCTGAGCAAAGACGGCCGCCGCACTGCCGAGCAAAACGAAGCTGAAGTATTTCATGTAAATCCCCCTTTTACGATTTGTGTTTGGTTTCGCGGTTCACTTGAATGGCGGCGCGGCCTGAGAACCAAATCTTGCACCAGCAACGGAGCTAGGCGACTGAGCTATACAACGACAGCCGAAGACTTTTTATTCGAGTGGCCGGCGTGGCCGCCACTGGAGAATTGTTTGCTGTGATGCTCCAAAAATTGCAGCACTTCGCGGCGCAGCCGGAAATAATCCGGATGATCCAGGCTGCCTTCGGCCGAACGCGGCCGTGGCAAAGTGATTTCCAGTTCCAATCCCACGCGCGATTCCGGACCGTCGGTCATCAGAATGATGCGATCGGAAAGATACAGCGCTTCGTCCACATCGTGGGTGACCATCAACACGGTCTTGCGGTCCTGCTCCCATAGATCGAGAAGCAGGTCCTGCAACTCACGCCGGGTGATGGAATCGAGCGCGCCGAAGGGTTCGTCCAGCAACAGAAAGCGCGGCTCCAGCGAAAACGCGCGGGCAATGGCCACGCGTTGTTGGGTACCTTGCGAAAGTTCGGTGGGCCTTTGGTTCGCGTATTCCGTGAGCCCGACCATATCCAGATATTTCGACGCCATGGCCTTTTGTTCACGATGGCCAAGGGCTGGGTGGGCCTGGGAAACGGCCAGTAGAACATTATCAAGCGCCGTCATCCAAGGCAATAAAGACGGGGTCTGGAACACCAGCGCCCGCTCCAGGCCCGGACCTTCAATCTCTTTGCCATCGACGATCACGCCACCTTCGCTGGCGCTGGAAAGTCCGGCGACGATGGCCAACACGGTGGATTTCCCGCAGCCGGAATGCCCCAACAGCGAAACAAATTCGCCGGGTTGAATCAGCGCGCGGAAGTCCTTCACGGCCACGTGCGGGCCAGAGGGCGTGGGAAACACTTTGGTGAGTGAGGTAATTTCTAGCGGACGCTGGGTTGTCATTGTCATGCTTCGTCATGCCTCTAGCGGAACGCTTACCGATTGCAAATGGCTCACCGGAGCCCGCCGGCGCACGCCGGAAGACAGGAATCCTGTAAGCCGCGCGCGAATGCGCACCGCGTCTTCGCTGCCGGTCATCAGATCGGCGGGACGGGGCCGGGGGAAGGGAACGTCGACGCCATCGCTTAGGGTCGCCGCTGGGCTTTCTCCCCTATTTCCGTTGCGCCCTAATGTCAGAATGCGGTCAGAGAGTAGAATGGCCTCGTCCACCGAGTTTGTGATCATCAATGCGGTGGCGGCAGGCTTACGCAATTGGCAAAGCTGCGCCAATTCCTGTTGCAGAGTTTGCCGCGTGAGTGCATCCAACGCTCCGAACGGTTCATCGAGAAACAAAATTTCTGGTTCGACGGCGAACGCACGAGCAATTGCAACGCGCTGGCGCATCCCGCCGGAGAGTTGGCTGGGCCGCTTGGCCATGGCTTTACCTAGGCCCACCATTTGTAAATAACGTTCGGCTTGTTCCTGGTGGCGTGTCGCGGTCCATTCGGGGAACCCGCTCTCCACGGCCAAGATCACGTTCTCCAGCGAACTGAGCCAGGGCAGCAGGGAATAGTTTTGAAAGACGATCGAGGCGCGATGAGGGAAGCCGTTCAGGGCCTCCCCGTTGGAGAGTGCCGCGCCCGAATCCGGCTGAATCATACCTGCGGCCATTTTCAGCAGCGTGGTTTTGCCGGACCCGGACGCACCGACGATGGACACGAATTCGCCCTCCTGTACCGCAAGGTTGATGTTGGCCAGCACCTGGCGGGTGCCGTAGCTTTTGTTGGCGTTTTTCAGTTCAATTCGCGTCATATTGATCTCGCTTCGTTGCACTGGCTGTTGATTTCGCTGGCTTATTGGTATCGCTCACTTCATTCGCTGGCTTGTCGATCTTGCTGACTCGCTGGCTGTTTAGCCCGAGCGGCCTAGGCCGCTCGCAGCCTTGTTTCTGCGATGCCCATCAGACGGTCCAGCGCAAACCCCACCAGGCCGATGGTAAGAATGCACAGCAGGATGTGCGAATAGATCAGGCTGTTGTACTCCTGCCAAAGAAATCCGCCGACTCCTGGAGTGCCGGTGAGCATCTCCGCTGCGACAATCACCAGCCAGGCCAAGCCCAGGCTTAGCCGGTAGCCCGTGAACATGTAGGGAAGCGTGGCCGGCAGCAGCACTTTGGTGAACCGCCGCCACGGAGACAAGCGCAGGACCGTGGCCACGTTTAGATAGTCCTGCGGAATGGAACGCACGCCTTGCATGGTATTGATGACGGTGGGCCACATGGAACACAAGGCGATGGTGAAGAGCGCAGCGGGCTCCGATTGCCGGAACAGAATCAGACCCAGCGGCAACCAGGCCAGAGGCGAGATGGGCCGCAGAATCTGAATCACCGGATCGAACATTTTCGACAGCAGCAGTGAGTTTCCCAATAGGAAACCCAGCGGCGTCCCGATGAGAATGGCCAGGAGGAAGCCTTTGGCGACGCGATACAAACTATACGCCGCCATGCGCAGAATGCCCTGATCCATTTCCCCGCGTTTGTCGAACGGCTGCAGGATGTAGACCTTGCTCTCCGTCCAGGTTTTGATGGGCGAAGGGAGATCCTTGGAAATCGTCGTGCTAACCAGCGCCCACAGCCCCACAACCAAAGTGGCGCCGACCAGGGAGAGTGCGAAGTTTTTCAAAAGATTCATGTTCTCCCCTCTTAGGCCTTCAGGTTGTGAATGGGAAAGCTCTTCGCATAAGCCGCCGCGTTTTTGGGATCGAACACGCCATCGGTAAGTTTCGCGGGGGCCAGATCCTTGACCGTTACTTTTACGCCCATGCTTTTCATGGCCGCTTCGTAAAGATCGGGACGCAGAACCTTCTCTGATACACCTTTGTAGTCCGGGCCCGGTTTCACCATGCCCCAACGTTCAAACTGCGTCATCCACCAGTAGCCGAAGGTGCGCGACGGGAAGTTGCAATTGCGCTGGGAGAAGATCATGTAATTGGGATCCTGCTCCTTGCGCCCATCGCCGTAATCGTATTTTCCCTGCAAACGATCCAGGATGATTTCCTTTGGACAATTGATGTAGGCCGGCCGCGAAACCACTTCCGCGACATTGGGCCGGTTGTCCATCTTGTCGATGTATTCGCTCGCCAGATGCAGTGCCTGCAGGATGGCGGTCACGGTTTTAGGATTCTTATCGGCAAATTCCTCGGTGAACGCGCAGACTTTTTCCGGGTGATCGGGCCACATCTTTTGCGTGGTGATGACGGTATAGCCCACATCGTCGGCGATGGCCCGCAGATTCCACGGCTCTCCCACGCAGAAGCCATCCATCTTACCCACTTTCATGTTGGCCACCATTTGCGCCGGTGGAATGGTGATCAGGCTGATGTCCTTATCCGGATGGATGCCGCCGGAAGCCAGCCAGTAGCGTTCCCACATGGCGTGCGTGCCGGGGGGAAAGGTCATCGCAAAAGTGAGCGGCGAGCCGGACGCTTTGGCTTGATCGGCGAACGGCTTCATGTCCTTGGCCGTTTTCACTTTGCCCTTGAATTTGTTAGCCAACGTGATGGCTTGGCCGTTGCGGTTGATCATCCAGGGAATCACCATCGGTTTCACGGGCGAACCCAGTAAACCCATCGTGGAAGCGAACGGCATACCGATCAGCATGTGCGTGGTGTGATTTTCGCCGATGGAAAGCTTGTCGCGAATGGCGGCCCACGACGCTTCCTTCGAGATCACCGATTCTATGCCGAACTGCTTGAAATAGCCCAGTTCGTGCGCCATTACGATGGAGGCACAATCGGTAAGCGCGATCATCCCGAAACGTACTTTCGGCGTTTCCGGCGCGTCGCTGGCGTAGGCCGTGCCCATCCACCCCTTGGGAAGGCCAGCCAACAACGTACCCAATGCTGTCTTCTTCAGAAACTCTCTGCGTTTGGTTTGCCCGTGTTTGGTTTGCCCGCGTTTGGTTTGCATGGTGACGAAACCCCTCTGTGTTGAATGTCTGTTTCTTTGAATCAGGCCTCAGACGTTGAGGGAAATCGCTGCGGCGCCTCACTGGGCCGCGGTAATGCAAACGTGGATTGCCGATTTAAACCTAAATCGAGACGGTTAATCGCTCATCGCGCCGGCGGGCTCCAACGAAGGCGCCAACACCGAGGCCAACCGCGCGTCGATTTCAGCCTGTGCCACTTCTTCCTCTTGTTCGGAGAAACGGACGCCGAATACCAGAACGGAAACCACGCAAACCGTGGCGCCCAGCACCAACAGCACTTGGGTCCAGGGCATGGCGCCCTTGAACAAGAATCCGGCCAGCACCGAACCAACGTTGCCGCCCGCGCCGACGATGCCCGCCACCGCGCCCAACGCTTTCTTGTTGACGAACGGCACCAGCGCATAGGTGGCTCCGTTGGACATTTTGATGAACAGCCCGGTGAGCATCATGGCCGCGATGGCGAAGGGCAGGAGGCGCATTTGCGAGAACAGCATCAGGGCCAGACCTTCGGCGCAAATGGTTACACCCAGCAGCATGGCGCGTCCACGCAGACCCCATTTTTGATGAAAGCGATCGCTCACCATGCCGCCCAGGGCACGGGCAAAAAGATTCATCATTCCGAAAGACCCGGCGACGATGCCCGCCGCCGTCAGCGCCAAATGGAAGTAATCGGTGAAGTACAACGCCGCGATGTTGTCGATGGTCAACTCCATGCCAAAGCAAGCGCCGTAGATTACGAACAAGGCCCACACACGGGGGTCGCGGCAGGCCATGGCGAAAGCCCCGCCGGCGTTGGATTTGGTGGACATGGCGCCGCGAGCGCGCAGTTCTTTGAAGTCGCCATCAGCGGTGTCTTTGGTTAGTTTGTAGTAGGCGATGCCGGCCAGCAACATCATCACGCCGGGCACAAACATGGCCAGCCGCCAGCCTATGGCTTTGCTAAAACCCAGGCTGATAAATCCCGCGAATAGCAGCGGCATTACCATTTGTGTGACGCCGCCACCCAAGTTGCCCCAGCCGGCGGTGGTGGCGTTGGCGGTGCCCACGATGTTGGGCGCGAACATCACCGAGGTATGATACTGCGTCACGACGAACGACGCGCCAATGGCCCCGATGGCCACGCGGAAAATCAAAAACGTGGTGTAGTCATGCGCCAAACCCACGGCCATCACCGGCAGCGAACCCAAAATCAACAACCAGGTATAGGCGCGGCGCGGACCAATATGATCACACAGCCAGCCAATCAACAAGCGAACCAGTACCGTAATCGCCACCGAGGCGATGGTGAGGTTGCCGATCTGAGCTTTGGTTAAATGTAGTTCCTGGCGGATCACCGGCATCAACGGAGCCAGGCCAAACCAGCCAAAGAAGCACAGAAAAAACGCCATCCACGTCATATGGAAGGCGCGCATGGACGGGCTGGAAAAATCGTTTAGACGGATGCGGGTTGCTTTATTCAGAATATTCACGAAAGTCAGTTCTCCTTGGGTTCGACTGCAGGGTCTGCACACGCACATTGGCTCCAACAGGGAGATTATTCAGAACCACTAGGGGACACCCGTTCGCATCCGCTCAGTTGACTGTGGCGATCGGACGAAGATTGAATCTGACGAGGATGATCAAACACGCCTCACACGGGGAGGCCAGACAAACAAAAACTAAGCTGCGGCGTCTTCGTAGGCTTTACGCGCGCCGGCCAGATCTACATAAATCACGCCACCTTCCACCTTGGTCGGATACGTGGCGACGCAAGCCGGTTCAGTAGCACGCACAGCCATGCCGGTTTCCAGATCGAAGCGCCGCGCATGCAGCGGACACACCACGCTGGTGCCGGAGACGATGCCATCGCACAATGGCCCGCCCTTGTGCGGACACTTGTTTTCGATGGTGAGGTAGCGGCCGCCAATATTGAAGATGGCGATCTCCTGGCTGCCTGCGTTGACGGCGCGGCCTTCGCGCGGCGGAATATTTTCTACAGGCGTGATGGCGGTCCAAATAATTTGGTCGGTCATACGGAAGCCTCTATCCTCATTGCTGGATTTTGCAGCGGCTCAATCTGCACGAATTGCGTGGGATTCACTGGATTCTCACCTTCGGTCCAGGCATCCTTCGATAATTTTTTGGAGCGCGCCAGCCGTTCCAGCAAATCTCGCTTTTCGGCATCCGGCGCGTAGACGGTGTCTTTACGAATTTTTTCTATACCAAGGCGCTCCACGAAATCGTAGGTGCGTTCCAAGTAATTTGCGTTTTCGCGGTAGTACTGGAAGAACAGGTCGCTGGCCTCCAGCGCTTGTTCGGTCGTTTCCACGGTGATCAATAAATCGGCTTTGCGTACTGATTTCCCGGCCGCGCCTCCCACCACCACTTGCCAGCTGCCTTCCTGGCCGATCAAGCCTAGATCCTTCACCGTCGCCTCCGCGCAATTGCGCGGGCAGCCCACCACACCCATTTTGTATTTGTGCGGAGTGAATAGATTTTCCAGACGCCGTTCCAGTTCAATGCCGGCGCTAGTGGAATCCTGCACGCCGAAGCGGCAGAACTGGGTGCCCACGCAGGTCTTCACCATGCGCACGCCTTTGGTATAGGCCTGACCCGAGGGCATGCCCAGATCTTTCCAAACGCTGGGCAGATCTGCTTTCTTGATTCCCAGCAAATCGATGCGCTGGCTGCCGGTGACCTTCACCATCGGTACGTTATATTTGTCGGCGACGTCGGCAATGCGCCGCAGTTCATCCGGTGTGGTGACACCTCCGCGCATGCGCGGAATCACCGAAAACGTTCCGTCTTTCTGAATGTTGGCGTGCACCCGGTCATTAATGAAGCGCGCCGAGCGATCCTCTTCATGATCGCCGCACCACAGCATATCCAACATGTAGCTGAGGGCCGGCTTGCACACTTCGCAACCTTTGCGGTTGCCGTAAACGGTGAGCACTTCTTCCACGGACTTCAGCTTTTGACCTTTGATGATGTCGCGCAGTTGTTCGTAAGAAAACGGTACGCACGCGCACATCGTCGTGCGGGTTTCTTCCTGGAAATTCGGCGTTACCGCGCGCAGTAGCTTTTCGCACAGGCCAGTGCAGGTTCCGCAACTTGTCGAGGCGCGGGTGCGTTCCTTCAATCCCGCCAGCGTTGTGATGCCGTGTTTGTGAATCGCCTGCACGATATCGCCCTTGCGCACGCCGTTGCAGCCGCAAATGGTTTCGCTATCGGGCATGGCGGCCACTTCCAGCCCGGGATCGGCGTCCCGCGGCGGAAACAGAATCGTGCGGCGATGCGGCGTCAGATCGGTTCCACCGCGCATCCAATCCAGGTATTGGTGTTCGTCTTCAATGTCACCAACCAGGATCACGCCCTGCAGTTGATTGTCTTTGATCAGCAGCTTCTTGTAGACGCCCAGCGAGGGATCCTCGTACTTCACCTCTTCCACACCGGGTTGGCCGGCGTGGATGGAGCCTGCGGAGAAAATATCCACGCCCATGATCTTCAGCTTGGTGGAGGGCGAAGCTCCTTCAAATGTTTGCGTGCGCGTACCGTTGAGTGTGGACGCCAGCACGCGGCCTTGTTCAAACAGGGGCGCCACCAGGCCGAACGTCTGGCCGCGATGTTCAGTGCATTCTCCCACCGCGAAAATATGCGGATCGGAGGTCTCCATGTAGTCGTTGACGATGATGCCACGGCGGGTATCCAGACCCGCCTGCTTGGCCAGATCGGTATTGGGGCGAATGCCGGCGGCAAGAACCACCAGGTCCGCTTCCAATTCTTCGCCTGACGCAAATCGCAGACCGTCCACCCGCCCGTTGCCAAACAGCGCCGCGGTTTGTTGCGGCAGCATCACTTTAATGCCCAGGCTTTCGATTTTGCGCTTCAGATATTCGCCGCCGGTGGCGTCCAACTGGCGGTCCATCAGCGTTTCCATCAAGTGAACCACGGTGACGTCGCAGCCGCGCACCTGCAATCCGCGCGCGGCCTCCAGGCCCAGAAGTCCGCCGCCAATCACCACCGCTTTCAAGCCCGGTCGCGCTTTTTCGAGCAGCGCACGCGTGTCGTCCCGCGTACGGAACACATGAACGTTCTTTTTCTCCACACCAGGAATGGGGGGGATGAACGCGCTGCTGCCGGTGGCCAGAATCAGTTTGTCGTATTCGGTGACGCCGCCGTCTTCGTCAATCACCCGGCGGTTTTCACGGTCGATGCGGGCAATTTTTACCCCCAAACGCGCGCGAATACTGTTGTTTTGATACCACTCAATATCATTGATGACAATTTCTTCGGGCGATTTTTCCCCGGCCAGCACCAGCGACAAAAGAATGCGGTTGTAGTTGACGTGGGTTTCATCGCCGAAGATGGTGATGTCGAAATCGTGCGGCTGCTTCAGGATCTGCTCGACGCAGGAAACGCCGGCCATGCCATTGCCGACCAGCACCAGCTGCTGAGTTCGGCCCCGGCTTTGGTCAAGGGTTTGATCCATTTGCTCGCTCATGAATTGGCTCCTGCATGCGCCAGCGTCTTCTCCACGCGCACCGCGCATTGTTTGTAATTGGGCTCGCGCGAGATGGGATCGAAGGCATCCTGCGTCACTTCATTTACGTTGGTCTCGGCGAAATGAAACGGCATGAAAACCTGGCCCGGCGCGGTGATTTCGGTTAGGCGAAGTTCCACTCCATGAATCCGGCCACGGCGCGAAACCACGTCGATCGATTGATGGCTGTGCAAGCCCAGCTTCTTGGCATCGCGCGGATTCATCTCGAGCCACGCCCTTGGCGAAAGACGCTCCAGGATGGGAACTTCCTTGGTTTTGGTGCGCGTGTGCCAGTGCTCCACGGTGCGGCCGGTATTTAAGATGAAGGGATACTCGCCGCCCGGTTGTTCTGGAAACGGAGCCCACTCCGTGCACACCAGTTTGGCTCTGCCATCGGCAGTTTGAAATTGTCCGTCGGCATACAATCGTGAAGTCGCTACCGGCGCCGCGCCTTCGGTGAGCGGCCACTGCACGGCACCGTGCTCCGCCAGCATGTGATAGTTGATGCCGGAGTAATCGCACAACCGGCCTTTCGAAACCAGCCGCCATTCGTTGAAAGCGTCTTCCACTGTCTTCCAGCCCGGATACAACTCTTCACGCATCCCTAGCTTCTCAGCCAGTGCCAGAAAAATATCGAAATCCGAACGCGCCTCACCCACCGGCGTCACGGCTTTGTTCACCTTGCTCACGCGGCGTTCGGAGTTGGTGTAGGTGCCTTCCTTTTCTCCCCAGATGGCCGCAGGCAGAACCAGATCGGCCAGTTCGGTTGTCGGCGTGGGATGATAGCCATCCTGGACAACCAGGAAATCCAGATTGGAAAGCCCGTTGCGCAGCACATCCTGATTGGGATAGGAAACCAGCGGATTGGTAGCGATGATCCACAGCGCGCGAATCTTTTTCGCGACGGTGGCTTCAATGATGTCAGGATAGGCCAAGCCGCGTTGCGCCGGCAATCGAGATTCATGGATGCCCCAGATGCTGGCAAGCTCCGCGCGGTCTTCGGAATTATCAAATTTGCGGTAGCCCGGCATACTGGATGCGAAGCCCGCTTCGCGCGTACCCATGGCGTTGCATTGGCCGGTGATGGAAAATGGCGAGGCGCCGGTGCGGCCAATTTGCCCGGTGAGCAGCGCCAGATTGCAGATCGCATTCACTGTGGCCGTGCCCAGGGTGCTGTGATTCACGCCCATGGTCCAGCCGATGAAGCCCGCTTTGGCCCGTCCGTATAGAAACGCCGTTTTGTGCAGCACATCCAGACTGATGCCGGTAATGTTTGAAACGTACTCCGGCGTATATTTTTCCAGAAATGTTTCGAGTTCCGCGAACCCTCTGGTGTGCGCGGCCACATATTCGCGGTCGATCAGGTTGTAGCTGATCAATATATGCGCGATGCCGTTCAGCAGCGCCAGGTCCGAACGCGGTTTCAATGGCAGATGAATATCGGCCATCATGGCCGTCTTGGAGACGCGCGGATCGGCCACAATCACTGTTTTCTGCTGGCGATTCGCTTCCAGATATTGGCACAGAATCGGGTGGTTGTCGGCTAAATTGGCCCCGATCAGCAGCACGACGTCGGCGCGTTCCATATCTTCGTACGCACCAGGAGGCCCATCGCTACCGAAAGAAATCTTGTAGCCCGAAACGGCGCTCGCCATGCACAACGTCGTATTGCCGTCGTAGTTGTTGGTGCCCAAACCCAACTGCACCAGCTTTCCCAGCGTATAAAACTCTTCGGTGACCAATTGCCCGGTGCTTAAAACACCCAGTGCCTCCGGCCCGTATTTGGCTTGCGTCGCGCGGAAGCGTTCGGCCATCACCGTCAACGCTTCATCCCAGCTCACCCGCACCAGTTTCCCGTCCTTACGGAGCAGCGGGTATTTCGCGCGATTGTCTGTATCGATAATGTAGTGTTCCGAAAGGCCCTTAGGACACAGCTTGCCTCGGTTTACTGGATGCGCGGCATGGGGTCGCGAAGCAATGGCCTTGTCGTCCTTCACACCAATTTCGATACCGCAACCAACCGAACAATAGCCACAAGTGGTGGGCACCCAATGGTCCGGAATCTTTTTCGCCGACGTGTAGCCCGTGGATTCGCTGCGCGCGAAGGCGTACTCTTCTTTCAAGGTATCCAGACCCAGAACCCGCAGTAAGTTCAAACCGCCGCTTTTCGGGCTGCCACTTTTCAAACCAACGTTCTTCATGCTGCCGCCCTTTCCGATGACGTAAACGCCGCCGCCATGTTCTTGGGAACCACGCTGATGAAGAACAGAAACCGGCCCAGCCATTCCCCGCCCAGCGCCAAGACAAACGCCAGTGCGATCACCCAGCCGCGCGTGCCCATTACGGGGATCAGGATGCCTGCCACCACCAGGATCGCCAGCCGGGTCACGAATAGATTCTGCAATCGCCCGGAGAGGAGTAACGACGACGCCCTTAGTTCAAACACATCGGTCCGCGAAAGCCATAAAAATTTCAAGGCCTGCGTTGTTAACTGTGCGCCCCCGCCCGCTGCGGCCGCATACAAGACCCATGAACTGGGTGCCAGCAGCGAAACAAACAAAGGACCCAGCAGCAGCGCCGTGGAGAAAAACTCCGCGATGGTGTACGCGGTGCACCAAGCCGGCCGCGCTTTCACCATATAGATGCGAGCGGAACTGGTGACACCCGCAATGCCGGCCAGCACTGTCATCAACCCGGCGGCGCCCCGCCCAGGTAAATCGAACAGCAACATGCCGGCGAACAGGCTGGCGGCTCCGGCGAAAAGCGAAAGCGTCAACACTTCACGGCTCAACCAGGAACGGCGCAGACCTTTTAAAGCGCGCCATGCGTAAATCGGCCGACCCAAATGCAGCGTCGAAGCACCTAAACTGATGCCTGCCAGAGTAAGTGATGCCAGCGCGCCAATCTTCAAGTCCGCAGCCTTGCCCAGGAAATCGCGTCCCAGTAAATCCAGCAACCACAAAACCGCGAACGCGCCCACCGAAAGCTGCGTCAGCACCAACATAAAAACCAAAGGCCAGTGCGGATGTTCCGGTTCCACGCGCTCTAAATCCACGCGGCCGGTATCGGGAACCATGTTTTCCGGCAGTGTCACGCGGGTGGTGGAGATGCTATCGTCCGCCGAGGGCAGGCCCGGCGCATTCGCGGAAAGATAATCGCGGCGCCAATCCGCAATGTTTACAATCTCAATCGCGATGGCCCCTTCCGGGCACGCACCCACGCACGCCGGAGCCACTCCATCACTCAAACGGTTGTGGCACATGTCACACTTGCCCACCACGCCACGCTCCGCATTGTACTGCGGCACGCCGTAGGAGCAATTCCAGGTACAGTACTGGCAACCAATGCAGGCATCGGCGCTATGCAGCACCACGCCGGTGTTGAGATCTTTAGTGTAAGCTTCCGTTGGGCAACCAATTAGGCAGGATGGCTCCACACAATGGTTGCAGCCCATCGAAAGATAATGGCGCTGCGTATCTGGATAGTAACCACCTTCTATTTCACCCACCCGGCGCCAGTTGATCGCCGCCGGATTGCCGTTTTGTTCGTTGCAGGCCACTACGCAGCATTTGCAGCCAATGCACTTCGTCATATCGAAGTGAAAACGGTATTGTTCACCGGCTTCCAGTCCGCGTTCTGGAATCAGCCGGTGCGGTTCTGCTTCCAGTTGCACCAAACCTTTCGGCGCCATTGAAAGCAGCGAACTGTCCATTAGTGGAAGGGTAGTCATTGAGGAGCCTTGTTTCCGCTTAAACACACGTATCCCGAAGAAGGCATTTGCGACGAAATGCGCTCAGGCGCAAGTCGAGTGCGAATACACGATCAACAGGGCAATGGCTCCGGCTAGGAGTTTACAGGTGGGAAAACGACAAGGGTCCCAGGATATCTACTCATTTTGAGTAGATTGCCCCGGAAAACCCGTTTGTTTCGCGGTGAGCTATACGAAGCTTACCAGCGACAACACCCTTTGGGAAGAAGATATTTTTTATGTAGCCCATAAGCAGGCACCATTACGCAAGCAGCGCTGTATAATTTCATCTTGCAACTTACAACTCTTGATTGGGCCGTGGTCGCGTTGTATTTCCTTTTTAATCTTGGTATTGGGCTGTATTACAAGGCCCGGGCCGGGTCCAGCGTGGATGAATTTTTTCTGTCTGGCCGTAACATTCCCTGGTGGCTGGCCGGCACATCCATGGTGGCGACTACCTTCGCGGCGGACACGCCACTGGCCGTAACGGGCTTGGTGGCGACGGGCGGCATCGCCGGGAATTGGTTCTGGTGGTGCTTCGCGGCAAGCGGTATGCTGACGGTTTTCTTCTACGCTCGCCTGTGGCGGCGCAGCGGCGTGATGACCGACATCGAGTTTTCGGAAATCCGCTACGCCGGCCGCCCTGCCGCTTTCCTGCGTGGTTTCCGCGCGCTGTATTTAGGCATCCCCATCAACTGCATCATTCTGGGCTGGGTGAACAAGGCCATGGTGGACATCCTCACGTTGATTTTGGGCGTGACCAAGTTGCAGGCCCTGATGATTGTGTTGGTGATGATCGCGCTGACGTCGTCCATTTCCACGCTTTCGGGATTGTGGGGCGTGCTGGTTACGGACGTGTTTCAGTTCATTGTAAAAATGGGCATGGTGATTGCGCTGGCCGTCTACGCGGTGCGCGCGGTGGGCGGCATTGACGCGATGAAAGCCAAGCTGTTGGTGGTTGACGCTGGCCGGGGAGGACAAGGTTCGGTTCTCGACTTCTTCCCCAATCTGAATTCCGCGCATGAGCTGGCCTGGATGCCGGTGATCACTTTCTTTGTTTATATTTCGCTGAACTGGTGGGCCACCTGGTACCCGGGAGCCGAACCCGGCGGTGGAGGCTACATCGCCCAGCGCATGTTTTGCGCCCGTGACGAAAAACATTCCTTGTTGGCCACGTTGTGGTTCAACGTAGCGCACTACGCCGTGCGCCCGTGGCCCTGGATTCTGGTGGCGCTGACTTCGCTAATACTTTTCCCCGGCCTGAAAGACCCCGAAACCGGCTACGTCCGCGTGATGATCGCTTACCTGCCGCCGTCGCTGCGCGGGCTGATGGTGGCCGCCTTCGCGGCGGCATATATGTCGACGATTGCGACGCAGCTCAACTGGGGCGCCAGCTATCTGGTGAACGATTTCTATCGCCGCTTCGTGAAACCCAGCGCGCCAGCGAAACATTACGTCACGGTTTCACAACTCGCGACAATTTTGCTGACGCTGGTCTCCGCCGTGGTCACCTTTTATCTGGACTCGATCGCTGAAGCCTGGAAATGGCTGGTGGTGACGGGCGCGGGCACCGGCAGCGTGCTGCTTTTGCGCTGGTTCTGGTGGCGCATCAATGCCTGGAGCGAGGTGTCGGCTATGATTGCGGCGTTCGTAGTTTCGCTCACGCTGAAGTTTGGCTTTCACATGAATCTGGACGACCCGCGCGGCTTCGCCTGGATCATGATCATCACCGTGGCTATTACAACATGTGTATGGCTGACGGTCACTTTCCTCACCGCCGCCGAACCGCAAAGCTTATTGCTGGCGTTCTATCGCAAAACGCGGCCATCGGTGGGTGGCTGGAGGCCCATCGCGAAACTTGCGCCGGAAATTCAACCGGTAAGCGACGGTCTGCGTAATTTCATCGATTGGATCGCGGGACTGGTACTGATCTACGGCATCCTGTTCGGCACCGGCAAAATTCTGCTGCATGAAGTGGGCTTGGGGTTGGCGCTGCTGGTTTGCGGACTATTGGGCGGCGCGGTGATCTACTTCGATCTGTCGCGCAGAGGCTGGAAAGTAGTCAGCGAGTAAGTGGTAGCTCCGGTCGCCAGACCGGAGAGCCCTCCGACGTGGCCGTTGGAGCTACCGTGGCCGTCGGAGCTACTTCTGCCGCAACACCGAAATCACGTCGTCCGCCGTAATCACCCCGGCCAGTTTGCCTTCTTCGTCGATCACCGGTAGCGCAAGCAGGTTGTATTTGTCGAACATCTCGGTCACCCGCTCCTGCTTTTCGTGAACCGGAACTTCAATTGTCGATTCCAGCGCCAGTGTCATCAGCAGCGTGCTGCCCTCCTGCAAAAACAGCCGCGCCAAGGGAACCGTGCCCTTCAAGTGATCGACGGAATCCACCAGGAACAGCGTGTTCAGCGTTTCCAGCAAGTCTTCCTGTTTTTTCAGCGCCACCAGCGCGTCGGCTACGGTCGCCGTTTCCGGCAGCGCCACATATTCGGTGTTCATCAAGCCGCCGGCCGTGTCCTCGTCGAACTCCATCAGTCCTTCCACATCGTGGGCGGGTTCGTTTTCCATTTCTTCCAGAATTTCGTCGCTGGTGGATTCTTCCAGTTCGGCCAACACGTCCGCTGCCTGATCGGGAGCCATCTCCTCGACGATCTCCGCCGCTTTTTCAGTTTCGAGAGACTCCAGAATGCTGGCCTGAATATCGGGATCGATTTCCGAAAGCGCTTCGGCTGCTACCTCGCTGTCGATATTTTCAAAAATCGCCTCGCGGTCCTGTGGACCTAATTCTTCCACAATGTCCGCCAAATCGGCCGGATGCATGTCTTCCAGCAATTTATTGGTGATGTTCAGGCGCAGGCGCCGCTGCGGGTCTGCCTCCAGAATGTTGCAAAACTCCCAGCGAATGGAATTGGGCGGAATCCCAGTTTGAAAGCGCCGGATCCAGCGCGGAGGGACCAAGCCTTGCAAAACCCTGCGAAAAATACTGCGAATGCCGATGTCCACTTCCAGCACCCACAGCACGTGAGCGCCGCTTTCCTCGCGCAGTTCAAACGTCACGTCATTCACGCGCACCACTTTGCGTCCTTGCGCGTCGATGATTTGCTGATCCAGCAAATCCCGCGTCAAACGCAGCATGTACTCATCGGAATGATAGGGAGTGAGGTTTTCGTCCCGCAAGTGAATACCGTTCAGGGCAATGGTTTTCACCTGATCGTAGCGGACAGTAAGCAGCGTGGAATCGCCGCTGATCAGAAAGCGATCGATGCGGACCGGGTCCACCAATGGGACCAGCGCGGCGTCGCGAACGACACCGAGCTTGCGCCCCTTAAGGTCGTAGACCCTGAGGCCAAGCAGTTCGGTAAGGAACAGGAACTGGTCCGCCATAACACACGATTACAAGTAGATTGTCCCGAAAAGGGAGAGCCCATATATGTCGAGAGAGCCGGGAAGCAGTACCCAGGCGCCCGCTCTTCTACTATGAACCAAGCGTTCGCCGTAGGCAAGAAAAAATGACTCTGCGCGGAAGAAAAACGCCCCTACTGCGTTTCCGCCACGCTCTCAATCCGCGATTCGCTTTGGAACTTTTTGTACCCGCTGTAGCGGATGTCCACTTCGGCGCGCAGTTTCTTCAGCAGCGCCAAACGCGCATCGGCCTGTACCTCTACCGTGGATGGCAGCCAGATTTCGTCGTTCACCCGTATCTGCTCGAAGTGGAGCGAGGCGCCGGGGGCCACTCTGAATAGCCCCAACCCAAACGAAAGCGTATCCAACACCTGGGCGTCCAGCTTCACCCAATGATAGGTGCCTTGCTCAATCCAAATTCTGGCCCGAACCTTTTGAAACATTCTGGCCGCCGATCGTTTCGGTCGAAAGCCTGGTTTGGGTTCGGCCTCAATCACCCAGGCCGGCTGCCCGCTTACGGTTTCGCTGCCCGTCATGCGGAAGGTAAAGGCGTCTGGGATTTCCCGGATAAAGCGGCGCTCATCGGCGCGTTGGCGTTCCACTTTCGTCCGCTCAGCCGGCGATTCATGCTGGCGTTTGGCTAATTCGCGATCCAACTCTGATTGTTCCTTCTGCGCTTCTTTCGCTGGCAGTGGCTTGCCGTCCTTGGCAATCAGCCGCTCGTAGGGCCGGCCGCCCAGGATCATGATCTCGTGGGTTTGGCTGCCGGTATGGGCAATCTTGCCCTCGCGGTTGCGCTGGCGTTCCACGATTTCCTGCTGATAGGTGTAGTTGGTTCGGGCGGTGAAGTCGGTCCAATCACGCTCTACAGACCGCCGGATGATAGAGAGGGCGTCGATTTCCCCACCCAAGCCGCCGCTAACCTGGCCGCGCACACCGCAACTCGCCCCCAGCAGCAAAATCAGCGCAAACCGCCTGTGGACAATACCTGGCATCGGGTTTAAGGACGTAGTCGTCTCTCCCAAAGTTCCCCGCAACTTGCGGCGGTATCCGGCAACCTGACACTCTAGAGGTGAGACATGCCGGAAACACTCCCAGATATTCACACCGCCGAGGTTCCCATCAAGGAAGTTTCGCTGAAAAAGGACCACCTGAAAATTGTACTCCTGGAGGGCATCCACCCCAGCGCCGTCGAGGCTTTTCACAGCGACGGCTACACCCAGGTAGAATGCCACGAGAAAGCATTGCCCGAAGCGCAAGTGATTGAGGCGCTGCGTGATGCGCATCTGGTGGGCATTCGTTCCACCACCCAGTTGACTCGCGGTGTTTTTGAAAGTGCGCCACACCTGATCGCCGCCGGGTGCTTCTGTATTGGGACGAATCAAGTGGATCTTTCGGCGGCGCTGGAGCATGGCGTGCCCGTATTTAATGCTCCGTTTTCGAACACCCGCAGCGTTGCCGAATTGGTTTTGGCCGAGATTGTTTTTCTGATGCGCGGAATACCGGCGCGCAACGCCGCGGCGCATCGTGGAGAGTGGCTGAAAACAGCGGCCGGCTCCCGCGAAGCCCGCGGTAAAACGCTGGGCATTGTGGGTTACGGCCACATTGGAACCCAGGTGGGCGTGCTGGCGGAGGCCCTGGGCATGCACGTCATTTTCTACGACGTGGAGATGAAGCTGGCGCTGGGCAACGCGCAGCAGATCAAGAGCTTTTATGATTTATTGGGCGCCTCCGACATCGTGACGCTTCATGTTCCAGAGACGCCGTTGACGGCCAAGATGATGAACGCCGCGGCGATTGTCAAAATGAAGCCTGGAGCCAGCCTGATCAACGCTGCCCGTGGCAGCGTGGTAGATTTCAAGGCACTCGAAGAAGCGTTGGAATCCAAACACCTGAGCGGGGCGGCACTGGACGTTTTCCCCAAGGAACCGAAAAGCAATTCCGACGAATTCACCTCCACGCTCCGCCGCTTCGACAACGTAATCCTGACGCCCCACATTGGCGGCAGCACCCAGGAAGCGCAGCGCGATATTGGAGTGGAGGTGTCCACCAAGCTACTGAAATACAGCAACAATGGCTCGACGCTGGGAGCGGTGAATTTTCCGGAAGTTTCGCTCCCCGCGCATCCGGGCCAGCACCGTCTGCTGCACATCCACCGGAATCAGCCGGGCGTTTTGTCCAATGTAAACGCTATTTTCTCCCAACAGCACATGAACATCACCGGCCAGTACCTGCAAACCAACCCCAACATTGGTTATGTGGTGATCGACGTGGAGGGGAAAGAGCGGGCGCTGTCTTTACAAGTGAAACGCAAACTGGAGCAGGTGGGCGGGACCATCCGGACGCGGATTCTGTATTAGGTGCTGGTTTAGCTAAAGGCCGGGTGCAGCAAGAAGGTTGCAGTAAGATGGTACACGAGCGAGGTGAGCAACCCGCCGATTCCGTTCGCTCCTACGTGAGGGCCCTTAGCACAACGGTTAGTGCAGCGGACTCATAATCCGTTGGTTGTTGGTTCAAATCCAACAGGGCCCACCAACAATGAGATCACCAGTGGTGGTGCTCACCGTGCGCTAAATCGCCTTAAACCAATCGAGCAGCGCCTGTTGGGCCGCCCAGGCCGCTTCTTTTACGCGCCAGGAACTGCGGTCGCGGTTCCCGGCGCGGTTGCTGATGCCGCGAATTTCGCCTGCGGGTATTTCATAGAGATGAGCCACATGCGCGATCGCAGCGCCTTCCATACTTTCCACTTCTCCTATGCAGCCCACACCGGCGCGCGTTTCCATGCGGCGTGCGTCTTCGTCGGTTCCCGTGCAAGTGTTCACCGTTACAAAACGGGCGCGCCGTGGGGCCGGAAAAAGGCCTAGCATGAACTGATTATGGATAGGCTGGGTACCGGCAATCAGCGGAAAGCCCAGCGCCTGCAGATCCAAAAATCCGTCGGGCGAATTGGCGCCCAGGTCGCCATAGCATTCGCTCTGCGCGCAAACCACGGTCCCTGTGCTCAAGCCGTTTTCAAACGCGCTCGGGTAGGCTCCGGCGATGCCGCAGTTGATGACCGATCTGGCGCCTTCGCGCTCCAGGAAACGCGTTAGCGCCACGGCGGCGTTCACCGCGCCAATGCCGGTCACCAGCACACGGACATGGGGGCGCAGCAAGGAACCCTCAAGCTCCGTCGCCACGCACACGACCAAATCGTCCAGACTAAGCACGCACGATCACAAGTAGGGGAGTTTTATGTTGGTGTGATGTTAATTTACGGGTTAAGAAGACCGCCAGCCCAGCGCGGTCAATTGTTTTTCCAGGTAGGAGAGTCCTTCGTTCAAGGTCTTTCGGTAGCGATCTTCGCTGCAGCTTTGAAGGTCACGTAGAACTCGCGTGCGGTGCAGCAATAAGCTATCACACTTACTTTTTGTTTCCATTTGCTCGGCAGTCAAATGCATGGTGGGCAACCCCCGGCGCGCATGGGCGGATTCAATCTGCGATTCGATCGATTTACTTTCCCAACCGCGCGCCACGCAGCTATTATAGTCCGATTTGAGTCGGTGACAACTTAAATTGCCAGGCGGCGGCAACACCGCGCGCTATAGTGGGGACTGCGCGTTCGCGTGATTCATATCCGATAACCCATGGCAGAAGATTTACATCAACAGGTAACCGCACTGAATCCCTGGTTCTATGAATTTGATCTGGGCCCTTACGGGCGAACGGAATCCGCGCTTCCGCCGGAGGTCCGGCCGATTCATCAGACGCGTCTGGACATGGTGAACCAAATCGTCGATGGTTATTTCGGTGACCGGCTGCGCGACATTCGCTGTGTGGACGTTGGTTGCCATGAAGGTTATTATTCGGTGGCCATGGCGCGCAAGGGTCTACGTCACGTCCGTGGCCTGGATGTGCGCGAAGCAAGCGTAGCCAAGGCCCGCTTCGTGGCCCGTGCGCTGGACTTGAAGAATACCGAATTTGACCAGCAAAACATCGAAGAACTGAAAGTGGACCACAGCGGCCCCTACGAGCTTTGTCTGTTTCTGGGACTGCTGTATCACGTGGAAAATCCCATGTTGTGCCTGCGCAACATCGCGGCGGCGACCAAGGAACTATGCGTGATTGAGACCCAGGTGATTGACGAAGTCACCGGTTTTGCCGAATGGGGTGCGCAAAATTGGACCCATCCGTATCAAGGCGTGCTGGCGCTGATCGACGAATCGGCCGAGTTTAACGCCGATAACACCGAGACCGGCTCCGTTCCGCTGGTGAGTTGCCCTTCGCCGCTGGCGTTGCACAGCATGTTGAAATACGCTGGTTTCCGCCGCAGCGAAATCATCTCCCCTCCGCCGGGAGCCTACGAACAACACGCTCGCGGAAAGCGCGTGGTCTGCGCGGCCTATAAGTAGTTCTATCGAGTGCGCTGCAGCCAGCCACCGGGCCAGTACGTGATGTTTTCGCTCAATTCACTTTGGCGATGCGGCCAGGCTGGTTGGGCTTGGACAAATTCCGGATGCGCGGCGGCGAAGGCACACGCCGCTGCATTGGGGTTATCCGTTTTCCAATCCGGCGAGGCGCCTGGCACATCGTAAATGTCTTTCATGAACCCATCGGTGGCCACCAGATACGATCCGGGAGTGACCAGCGGCGCGTATAATTCCAACTCAGCGGCTACGTGTTCCTTGCTGTGATCGGAGTCCAGCAGCACCAGAACCGGCCCCGCTTCGCCAATCAGATTCTTTACCTGCGCAAGTGTTGCCGCATCGGTAGAACTTTTTTCGATCAGCGTGACGCGCCTGCCCAGCGGATGAGATTCGATATTCCCGCGCACCTCCGCGGGAATGTGGATATCAATGGCGATCACGCGCCCTTCGCCTATCGCTTCCAGGATCGAAGCGTAAAACAACGCCGAGCCGCCTCTAAAAATTCCAGTTTCCACGATCACCTGCGGGCGCAGCCGATAAATCACTTCCTGCGTACGCAACAGATCTTCCGGCAATTGCAGAATGGGGAGGCCAAACCAGGAAAACGTGTGATAGTAGCCCAGCGCCCAGCCGGTGCGCACCCACTGCAGGGAGAGGGCTTCGAAGGCCTGTTTCGAATAAAGATCCAGAGTTGTCACCGCCGCGCCGTCGGTTTGCGTAAGCGTGCGCGCCACGGTATCGATGGTCAGTTTCATGGGGTCAGTTTCATGGGGTGTGTTTCATGGGGTGAGTTTGAGCGGGTCAACTTCATTTTCTCCTCAAGTATAACCAGCGTCCTATTTCCCTTCGCGCTGTCTTTTTCGAAATTCCGCTGCGCGTGCGCCCAGATCCTTCCACAAACCCGCGTCCACGCTTTGGGCACCCGGATGCGTGGTGCCATCGCCTTTGCCGTAGCGTGGAAAAACCAGATTGCCGTAAATCGCCGTGCCAAATTGCTGATCGAAATTCTCCGCCGGTTCCCCCACCAGTACATGTTGATGCGGCCGCGCGATCACTCGCAACCCCGCGCTGCGCATCAGCGCCGGCAGCGCGGAATGGTTGGGCAGCCACCAGTTGGTGGGATCGCCATTGTAAAGCGTCTCAATGAACGCCATCTTGGGGAAGCCAGGGTCCAGCAATAAATCGTCTTCCGTGTAGCGTTCGTAATTGGCTTTTTTAGCGGGCCCTTCCACTTCAGGGCCGATCACGGCGGAGGCGATGTAGATGCGCTCCCTGGTCATCTCCGCGGCGCGATCCAGCACCAGGCCAGGATACTTTAAGTGATACAGCAGGCCTAATAAGAGAACGTAGTCAAACCGCTCCTGCGTCGTCAGGCAATAGACGTGCGAATCCTCGCAAATCATCTCGATATCCACCTGAAACTGGCTGGCGGCGAATTTGGCTTGCTCTAAAAACTGAACGTAGGGATCCACCAAAACGCAGCGCGCGGCTCCGCGCAATTTCATTTGAATCGAAAAATAGCCGGCGTTACCACCCAAATCCAGAACACTTTTTCCGCCCAAATCGGCGGGCATATGGGCCGCAATCATTTCCCAGCGCGGCTGCGGATAGTAGCCGGGTTCGACGCCATCGCCGGTCCAGAGGCCGTTGGGAAGTTGAAAATGTTGATACCACCAGCCCAGCGAATCCAGCTGATCCAAAGCGTTGTGGGTAGACGAATTCATTGGGGTTATTGTAGCGAATCATTTTCGAATTTGTGCACCGGTGCGGCAAAATCGCCTATGATGAATTGCTCGGGTGAGGCTAGATGAACGTCACGAAACTGATCAGCGACCTGAAGGAATACAAAAACCAACTGGACGACGCCATCGGCGTACTGGAACGCTTGGCCAGCGGGCGCAGCGCGCCGCAGGCTCCCAAACGAAAAATGAGCGCGGCCACCAAGAAGAAGATGGCCGCCGCACAAAAGCGCCGCTGGGAAACGCATCGTAAACAGGCATAGTGGGCCCAAGGCGCCGCCGTGCGCGAAAAATAGCGCAAAATAGAGTTATGCGTAAAACATTTTCCGCCGTCTTGGTTCTGAGCTTTGCCCTCTGGCTGTCGCGACCTGCCTCCGCGCAAATCACCGCCATTTCGGGCGAACGGATGCGCCCGCACGTGAAGTTTCTGGCCAGCGATCTGTTAGAAGGGCGAGGTGTGGGCACACGCGGTGGCGATCTGGCCGCCGAATATATCGCTTCACAATTCGCCGTAGCGGGAGCCAAACCAGCCGGCGACAACGGAACCTATTTTCAAAAAGTGATGCTGGTGGGCACCGATCCGCAGCCGAGCACACAAATGTCGATTACAGCAGCCGGCAAGGGCGAAGGCAGTTCCCTAAAATGGCTGGACGAATTCATCGGCGTAACGTTTTCGCAGAAGCCCGAGGCCGAATTTGACGCCGACGCGATTTTCGTCGGCCATGGCATCGTCGCTCCGGAGTACCAGTGGGACGACTACAAAGGCATCGACGTGCGCGGCAAAGTGGTGGTCCTGTTTACTGGCGAACCGCCCTCTGACGACCCCAAATTTTTCACCGGCCCGGCGCTCACCTACTACGGCCGCTGGACTTACAAGTACGAAGAGGCCACGCGCCACGGCGCCGTGGGGGCCATCATTATTCACACCACGCCGACGGCCAGTTATGGCTGGAACGTGGTGCGGTCGTCCTGGTCGAAAGAAGAAATCGCACCGAAGACGGAGACCGGAGCGCACGCGCTTAGCTTCGCGGGTTGGGTGACCACGGAGGCCGGCCAGCGCTTCGCGTCATCGCTCGGCAAGAGTGTAGATGAGTTGTTGAAGATGGCGGACACGCGCGGTTTCGTGGCCATGCCGATGCCATTGAAGGTTCATTTGAAAACGCAATCCAAAGTGCGCGAAATCGCGTCGCGCAATGTGGTCGCGAAGGTAGATGGCAGTGATCCGGTGCTGAAAAGCGAAGCCGTGATCTTCAGCGCGCATTGGGATCACCTGGGCGTGGGCGAAAAGATTGACGGCGATGGCATCTACAACGGCGCCGTCGACAACGCCACCGGATGTTCCATGTTGCTGGAGCTGGCACACGCCTGGGCTTCGCTGCCGCAAAAACCAAAACGCAGCGCTTTGTTTTTGGCGGTTACGGCCGAAGAAAGCGGTCTGCTAGGTTCCGAGTATTATGGCCAGCATCCGGTGGTGGCTGCCGGGAAAACCGCGCTGGCGTTGAATTTCGACGCCTTCCAACCTTATGGCCGCTACAACGATGTGGGCCTGTATGGCTCCGAACGCCTGACCATTTCGCCGATGGTGCAGGAAGCCGCCAAACGTTTTGACTTGCGCATTGCGCCGGACCCCAGACCATCGGCCGGAACGTATTACCGCTCCGATCATTTTTCCTTCGCGCGCGTGGGTATTCCCGCGTTTTCCGTCGATCAGGGCGATGAGTTGACGGGCAAGCCACCCGGCGCCGGCAAGAAACTGTACGAGGAATTTAACGACAAGCACTACCATCAGCCCTCCGACGAATATCATGACGACTGGAACTTCGCCGGCATGGAGACCTACGCCCGTTTTGGTTTCCTGGTGAACTATAACGTAGCGAATGCTCCCAAGCTGCCGACGTGGCACGCTGGCGATGAGTTTCTGCCAGCGCGGGTTCAGAGCGGAGTCAAATAGAGCTCAAGGCCGGGTTTGACTGACTTGCAATCCAGGCACGCCCAAATCTTTTCGCCGCCACAATCGGTAGCCGCCCAGGTTAACGGCTGCGGGCCCGTCCACGGGTATGTAATTTTGTTCGATCCATGTCTCCAGGGCAGGGAAATGCCCATCGCTACCTTTCGCTGTAGGGAACACGCGTGCAAACTCTTCGCTAGTCAATTTTAGATACAGCGTCCATTGCGGAGGATGTGCTTGTAATTCCCCCAGTGCCTGCAATTCTTCTGTGTGGGTCATCATGCCAGGGGCCAGGAACGAAAAGCTCGTCGGATTCTTTGCCTGGGTCAGGAAGTAAAGCACCGGCATGTAAGGATGCACGAACAGGCTGTCCCCCTGACGAACATTTGCGAATAGACTTCGCAGTTGCGGCGCGGTTTCCTTGGCCACCGAAAGGGTTCCTACCGGCGAAGGAACACTCTGTGCTTGCCAGCGTCCACTAATATCGTTCACAGCGAACAGCGCGGCCAGCGGAATCATGGTGAAAGCCAGGATGGCCCCGGCGCGTACAGACAGCAGGCGAGCCAGTGCCGCTGCCGTCAACGCATAGGCTAAAACGGCTACAAACGCCAGGTGCATCAAATCTGCCCGGGGAAAAGCCGTAAGCGTGAATGCTAGCGCCACCGGCAGCAGTAAGAAGATTACGGACCGCTGCTCCCCGGGAATCACTTTGCGCACCAAGGCGGCTCCCCATAACGTAAACGCCAAAACCGGCAAAATCGCCGGCAGCATCAGGCACAACACGATCACGCAGCGAATCGTGTATTCCGCGCCCGCGCTATCGGAAAACAAACGGCCATAGCCGCCGATCACCGAACCATAAGGCATGACGTTGACCCGGGCGTAGTTGGCTTGCAGCCACAGCATTTGCCGGATGATCGCAGCCAGCGCACCGTGTCCCGCTAACCATCCGGCAGCCGTCAGAGTGCACGCTGCCACGCCCCCTAAAAACGGGAAGATCATCTTACGTTTTGGACCAGAAAACCAAAGCCACACGCACACCACGGCAGCTACCAGGAGCATGGAGGGCGTACACCACGCGGCTGCGGCGCAAAGAATTCCGGCACTGAAAAGGCGGAGTGTCGAAGATGTGCGATTTGCACCGGTCAGCAGGCAAATGGCCGCCAACGCCAATGCCGAACTGTCCCACCGGTGCTGCGCCGTGAGAAACGCCGGATCGCCGATTTGGAAACCCAGGAAGACGAACCATGCAGCCACCGCGGCTTTGCCCGGAGATTTTTGGGCAGGGGGCCCCAGCCGTTGCACCAGCCAAAACAGCAAGCAGCATTGCAGAGAAAAATCGAACAGAACCGGCAACCGGCCAACCCAGTAGTGCAGGCCGAATACGCGAAAAAGCCCCGCTTGAATCCAATAACTACCCGGGCTCATGTAACCGAAAAAATCGCGGTATGGCACCGCCCCCGCAGCCATGCGTTGCGCGGGGTCCAGCAGAATTCCTTCGTCATTGGTAGGAACGAAGCGATTGCCATTCAGGGCCAGCAGCAGAAATAGTGTGATCAGAAACACACCCGCCGTAAGCGTTCCCGGCCTGCGGCAAACCGTGCGGAGGGAATCAGGCATGCTTCCAAATTCCCAAAACACTTTTGCCTACCTGCCAACCCAAACACGGATCCAGCAGCCGGGAGAGTGGAATCATCAGGCGATCCCAGGCCAGAATCTGTTGCCTGGTTGGCATCGACTGCCGCAGCAGCACCCGGTTGGCGGCGGACGCAATTAAGCCCACCGAATCCAGATAAATCAACTTCTCTGCACGCAACTCCATGGCTTTTGCCGCAGCCGCTTTTAGTGACTGCAAGCTATAGCGGCGATAGTGTCCGATCGCCTGGTCAAACGGCGTGTATAAATTCTGGTGTGCCGGCGATAGCACGATCAAGTGCCCACCCGGGCGCAGGCGCGCGGCGGCGCGGACAACCTCCGCCGCATCATCCTCAATATGTTCCAGAACGTCGATGTAAAGAATCGTGTCGAATTTCCCGCTGGTCTCCTGAATTGTGCCGGTCACAACCGTCACCAGGGCGGTCGTCTTTGAAATAATCTGCGCCGCCAGTGCAGCGTCGGGATCTACGCAGGTCCAACTGCGATGGGGAAGCCCGGTCAGCATCTCCGTGTTCGCACCCATGCCCGCGCCCACTTCCAGTACATCCCCGGCAATGTAACCGGCAATTTGCCTGCGCCAGTAGCTTTTCCATCGAACGGCATTTTCAAACAGCGCGAGTTCACCGCCCACGTAGTCGAAGCCGGTGGCGGTATCCGGTAGGGCGCTCATTGGCGCACCCCGAACGGACGCTTCTCCTGAAGCCTTTTTTCCAAAGCACCCAGATCGGCCGCGGCGCTTGCGCCCTTCACCAGATAATCGATCAACACGTCGTCATGCGGAGCGTCGTGTTGGGGAACCGGTTTGGCCCTACGATTGGTGTTCCAACTGGTCACCCCCAGCACAAAGGGCGATGCTTCGCGCAACAGCACAAAACCGGGCGAGCTGCGCCGGCTGACTATGGTGAGGGCAAATAATACGGAGAAGGTCAACGATTGTGCCGCCAACGCCAGGACCAGAATCGTGATGGGCGTCCACCCCAGCCCCACAACCAGGGCGCATCCCAACAGGCCAAGCAGCGCCGAGCCCGCCAGCATTCGGGCGCTGATTTGATCGCTGAACACAGACATCGCCGAAAGCCCATGAATCAAAAGACTGACGAAATTCATGTGCGAACGCCCTTCCAGACGGCGGCCCCTGGCCAGTGGAAGCAGCCGCCTTGGTAAGCGAGCGCGGTAAACCGCCGCGGCGTAGTGATTCCAAATATCGGCGGCGGTCATCAGCCGCGACATCGCTGTGCGCGGGATCACGCTGAAATTGCCCACACGCACTTCAATTCCAGTCAACAGACGATGAACCATTCGATATGCCTGATAGGACGCCTGGAACGCTAATCCCTCCATACGCCGCGTGCGGGCCGCGAAAACGGTTTCCCTGCGTTCCGCTTTTTCGAATTCAGCCAACAACTTAGGAACATCTTCGGCGCGATCTTCGCCGTCTCCGTCCATCACCACCACCGCTTCGGCATCGGTGAATTGGTGGGCGTGATACAGCCCCAACGCGATCGCCCGTTGATGGCCCAGGTTGGAGCGCAAGGCCAAAATCGAAACTGGCAATTTAAGTTGTTGCGCAGAAAGCCAATCCGCCGGGATCGGTTGGCTGGAGGCGTCGTCCACTACCAGAATGGACGCGCTGTAGGGCTGGCCAAGAAAGGCCTGATTAAGCTGTGGAATCAATAAATTGAGCGCAGCCCAATCGTTATAACTTGGGATGACGATTGCGACAGGGAATACGCCGGATTGTGTCGAGGCCGCCATGGGTACACGTTCTTGTCCATCGGCGGAGGGCGGGGAATTGGTTAGCGCAACACGCTGAACGCAACACGCTGAACAACGAACTCAACAAAAACTGGGAGCAACAGGCAGTTGCTCCGAATATTACCTGCCCAGGAATTCCCCTAGCCTAAGAATGCCCGATTGAACGTTCGAGCGTTCTAAAACATTAATTTCCTTCCATGTTTTATTAAAATTAGTTCATATCATGCATTTGTACGAGTCTCCTACTAGCGGTAGCCGCTGGATCCCAAACCTGCACAACTTTAGTCCCGAAAATGGCGAATAAATAGCGTAGATCACACCCCTGTAGCGAAAGTACTTGCAATACTTTAGCTCTTTCGTTTACACTTCAGTGGTACGAAGTGGCAAGAAATGGTCAGTGAGTGGCCTGAAAGTGGATTGAAGTGGTAGAACAGGTGGTTGGAACTGGCGGATCGGGGCCTATGGCCCCACCGGCTCCATACGTGGAGCCGCCCCATTCCATTGCCCAAACGCGGGTGGACGACAAGGGGCGGTTAAAGCTCCCCGCGGAGTTTTTGGAATACCTGAAGAAACTGAGTGTGGAAAGAGTTTTCGTCACGACGATTGATAGGCGGATAGTTCGACTATACCCGATTTCAGTTTGGAAAACGAACGAAAATTTATTTGAAAACGCGGGCGAAGATGCCGAAACGGCGGAGGACGTCGCTTATGTTGCAAAGCATTTTGGCGGCGATTCGGACATCGACTCTCAGGGGCGGGTGCTGATCCCGTCCCTGATCCGGAGTCTGCTGGATCTGGAATCGCAGACGGTATTCGTGGATCACTACCACGGCCGTATCAATGTATCCACCAAAGCGGTCCACGAAGAAAAACTGAATCGTGCTTTTGCGAACTTGGGTGACAAAGTGAAGGCGCTCGAGAAAAAAGGTTTGAAGTAGTGACTCACCATGCAGACCAACTCGGAACAGGTGCCACCCCCGGCGCACGTACCAGTCATGTTACGCGAGTGCATGGACTACCTGGCGCTGCAGTCGGATGGCATTTTCTTGGACGCGACGTGCGGGCTGGGTGGACATACGGGAGCCATCGCCCGCTATCTGCGGGACGCGGCGGGCGCAGGTTTTGTGATCAGCTGCGACCGGGATTTGGAGAGTTTGCAGCAGGCCAAGGTGAACACCCAGGACTGCGCCGAACGCATCCGGTTTTGTCAGGCACGATTTTCCCGGTTGGTGGAAACGGTACCGTTCGAAATAGAAAAAGACGCGCTAGCGAAAGAGACGCAAGTGGGACGCAGAAGCCCACGCAAGCTGGACGGTTTGCTAGCCGATCTGGGAGTTTCGCGGTATCAGCTAACCCAGCCGGAGCGAGGCTTTTCGCTGATGGCGGACGGGCCCTTGGATATGCGGATGAGCCGCGCGGGAGAGTCGGCTTCGGGGCAGACCGCCGCCGATCTGGTGAATTACGAATCGGAAAAACAACTCGCCGACTTGATCTATCAATTGGGCGAGGAAAGGAGGAGCCGAAGAATAGCCAGAGCAATCGTGCGGGCGCGACCGATCACGACGACCGGCGAGCTGGCCGCGCTGATTGAAAGCGTTGTGCCCCGCACGGGCAAACTTCATCCCGCAACCCAGGCTTTTATGGCGTTGCGCATGGCGGTAAACGAAGAACAACAGGAACTGGATGCGCTTATGGAGGCGATCCCCAAGCTTGTAAGACCAGGCGGAAGGGTGGTGATCCTAACATTCATGTCGCTGGAAGATCGCAAGGTGAAGCAGAGTTTTCAGGCTCTGCGAAAGGATAAGCGGGTGACAATCTTAACCTCCCACGTCGTCCGTCCTAGCGAAGAGGAAGTGGAGTTGAATCCACCGTCGCGCAGCGCCAAGCTACGCGCAGTGGAGATGCTTTAGCAGGGAGATGCTTTAAAAGAGGCGCAGTTTTCAGCCACGGGCGTAAGACCTGGCAGTGACGATCCGGCAGTGTTCCCGAGAAGAACCGCTGCCAGAGAAGCCACGGCAGGCTCCCCCGGCGCCCGGGGCTGAGGATTGATCTGGGTATCAGCTAAGTAAGCCGGCGAGTCCGGTGTGAATCAATGAGTTCCGCGGGCACGGAGGAGAACTAAAAATGGCGGCTCTAGCAAACATCTACTCGAAAGTAATGGAGAGGCACTCGAACGGGATGCAGTATGGGGCGAACGCCGCCCCACGTGCCAACCTGGCTGCGGGCGCGTTTCCCGATTACGCCCCCCTGCGCGTATTCGCGAACGAAGACATTTACTTTCATGTGAAGCACATCGACAACTCTGGAGTTGTGCGTGCAACCGACCCTAGCCAAGGCCGCCAGGCGTGGAAGATGATTGGCGGCGTTGGTATTGCTTCGGTGAGTGTGATTGGCATGTTGTTGGCCGGAGCTTACGGGCTATTGGCGGGCTATCACGTGCAGGATCTGCAAAAAGAGCGCGCGCGGCTGGAGGCAGAACGCTCTGAACTGGATGTGCAAAGTCTGAACGCCATGCCGCCTTCTCGTATGGAAAAGCTGGCCAGGGAACAGTTCGTCACCGATCCTTCGTTGCAAAAGATGGTGTATCTGGATGGCGCGAGCGATAGCGCCGGCGACGGTCCGGCGGTAGCGTCGGCGAAAGCACCGGCCAGCAAGCGCTAAGCGCTTGTCAGTAGCTCTTTTGCGGCCCGCTTTTTTGCCGGTCTGATTTTTCAAGTCCCAGCGGCCGGCTTTCTCAACTTGATTTTCAAATTTTCGTTTGGCGATGAGGGAATTGGTATGACGGAAACGCAGCCGGCACGCCGGTTGAAAATACTCTTGTGGCTGGTGTTAGCCTGGGCCGTTGTTGTGGTGGGGCGCCTGCTGTTCTTTCAGGTGACGCATCGTGACGAACTGCTACTGCTAGCGCAAAGGCAACAGCAGAAAATCGCCGAACGTCCGGCGCAGCGAGGCGCGATTCTCGATCGCGCTGGTCGACCCCTGGCCAAGACATTAATGCAGCGCTCCATCGCCCTGCATCCCCGGCGCATCAAGGACCCCTGGGTCACGGCCTCTCTGTTGGCCCCGTTGCTCAACCTGAACCGCGGTGACGTCATTGCCCAAATCAAGGACGCCAAGGCGCACAATCGCGGCTTCATGTGGTTGAAGCGCGATGTGGCACTGGAGGAAGAGGCCAGCATTCTCAGCCTTGGCCGCGAGGAGGTGGAAACCTTCGACGGCTGGAAGCGTTACTATCCGCAAGGTAACCTGGCCCCGCAGGTGGTGGGAACGGTGGGCATGCTGAAGCCCGAAGACAAAGTGGAGCGCGGCAGTTCCGGCATCGAATTGAGTTTGGATGACGAATTGGCCGGACGCGCAGGAGAAGCCCGCCTGTTCACCGACGGCCGCCGCCACGTCTATGAAACCCAGACGTTGCTGGAGCCCGACCAGGGCCTGGATGTGATCCTGACCATCGATGCGCAAATTCAATACGCCGCGCAGCAAGCCCTGGAAGCAGCCGGCAGATTCAGTGGCGCCGAGCAGGGCGCCTTGGTTGCCATCGATCCGAAAACCGGGCAGATTCTGGCCATGGCCAGTTTTCCGAACTTCGATCCCACCAAGCTGGTTCGCAAAGGGGAAGATGCCACCGGCCGCCGGAACGTGGCGGTGTCGGCTCCGTTTGAGCCGGGCAGCGTGTTCAAGCTGATCACTCTGGCCGCGGCGCTGGAAACCACCAATCTGAAACCGGCGACAATCTTTGGCGGCATCACCGGTTCCATTCAAGTGGGTGATAAACGTATTGGGGATCACATTCACACGGGAACGTTGAGCATGGCCGAAATTCTGGCGCAATCCAGCAACGTGGGTGCGGTGCAAATCGGGCAAGCCGTCGGTGCGCCAAATCTCTACGAATACATTCGCCGCTTCGGTTTCGGGCGCAAAACCAACATCGAACTGCCCGGGGAAGAACCCGGCATGGTGCGCCGGTTGCAGCGCTGGCAAAAATATTCGCTGCCCTACGTCTCCATCGGCCACGAGGTCAGCATCACGTCGTTACAAATGGCCTTAGCAGGCGCGGTGATCGCCAACGGTGGCATGCGCGTGCAACCGCAATTGATCCTGGCACGGCGAAGAGCCGATGGCAGTGAAGTCCGCTATCCGGTGAGCGAAGGCGTTCGCATCATCAAACCCGAGACCGCCATTCAGCTGCGCCAGATGTCGGAAGGCGTGATCCTGCACGGAACCGGCCGCGCAGCCGCAATACCCGGCTATTATGCCGGCGGCAAAACCGGCTCTGCGCAAATTTTTGACGCTTCCACCAAAGGTTATTCCCATCACTATAACGCCAGCTTCCTGGGCTTCGCGCCCTTGTCCGACCCGCGCATTGTGGTAGCGGTGACGCTGATCGGTACCAGGAATGGCGAAGCCGGTTTTGGCGGCGCCGTGGCGGCACCGGTTTTTAAGGAAGTGGCTTCATCCGCCCTGCGTCTGTTGAATGTGCCGCGTGATTACACCGACCCGATTGCGCTTGCCAAAGCGGCCAGGGCCAGCAAGAGCGCCGAGAACATCAGCGCTGAGAACATCGGCGATGTAACCCAGGCTGCTGCGCCGCTGTTGGCGGATACGGCCGATCATGACGATGAAGCGGCAAGCCAACGGCAGGCCCCTCCGCTGCCGTCTTTGGCAAGTAATTTTGCCGCTGGCGAAAAGGCCCCGGATTTCCGCGGAAAAGCCTTGCGTACAGTGCTGGAAGATGCCGCCGCGCTGGGCATCCAAGTGGATGTGAAGGGCGATGGCATGGCGCGCGTGCAGGATCCGCTGCCAGGCAGTCCGCTGGCGCCGGGCGCTCACGTGAAGGTTCAGTTTGGACGTTAGAGACCCATGCCAGTGCCGATGAATCTGCGCGCCGTGCTGGACGGCGTAAAACTTCGCCGGCCGATAGCCGAAACATTATTGGAGAAGAACGTCGCGGGTTTGGAGTATGATTCGAGGCGCGTGAGTAAGGACACATTGTTCTTTGCCTTTCCAGGTTCGCGTGTGGACGGCCGCCAGTTTGCCCAGGATGCTATCGCCAAAGGTATATGCGCCGTGATCAGCGAACTGCCCGCGCCCGAAGGTCTGCCGGAAGGTCTCGAAGACAATCAACCGCATTGGGTTCAAGTGGAGCACGGCCGCAAGGCAATGGCCGCGGCGGCGGCGAATTTCTACGGGCATCCCGATAGGCGCATTCACTTCACCGGGGTCACCGGAACCAACGGAAAAACCACCACGGCCTACTTAATCGATGGCATTTTGCGCCACGCGGGTAAAGTCACCGGCATGATTGGCACCGTGGAGTATCGCATTGCCGGAGAAACCAGGAATGCGGTAAACACCACGCCGGAATCACTCGATGTGATGCGATTGGCCGAGGAGTTAGAGCAACGCGGCGGAACGTTCTTGACCATGGAAGTTTCCTCGCACGGCTTGGCCTTGGCGCGAATCTACGGGCTGTGCTTTCATACTGCCGTGTTCACTAACCTAACGCCAGATCATCTGGATTTTCACCACAGCATGGAGGACTACGCCGCAGCCAAGCGCTTATTGTTCCAGCCGGAAAGTGGCGTAGGTCCGCAATGGGCGGTGTTGAATCGGGACGACCCGGCAAGCGATCAAATGCTGCCGCACAGCGGAACCCGGGTGTTGTGGTACGGCGTTGGCGAAAATGCAGAGTTGCGTGCCGAAAACGTGCGCTCCGGCTTTGATGGTTTACATTTTGAGCTGGTGTACGGTGGCCAAGGCCAGCCGATTCAGTCCACCCTGGTAGGCAGTTTTAATGTCTTAAACATTTTGGCGGCCGCTGGCGCGGCAATCAGTTATGGCTTGGACCTGGCAACCATCGCCGACGGAATCGCGGCATGCCCCGCCGTGCCGGGGAGATTTGAGCGCGTCGAATGCGGCCAGCCTTTCCTGGTGGTGGTCGACTTTGCGCACACCGACGACGCCCTGCGAAACGTCCTGCGCGTTTCCCGCGACCTGCTACAGGCCCAGTCGCAACAGCGCAAGTCGGCGGGCCGGCTGATCACGGTCTTCGGCTGCGGCGGCGATCGCGATCGCTCCAAGCGTCCCATCATGGGCGCAACCGCCGCGCAACTGAGCGATTTCGTGGTGCTGACATCAGACAATCCGCGCTCGGAAGATCCGCTCGACATCATGAACGACGTTATGGTGGGCCTGGGCCGTTTTGACACCCCGCACATCTCCCAACCAGATCGCGCCCAGGCCCTTCGCCTTGCCTTCGAGCAAGCCCGGCCCGGCGATCTGGTATTGATCGCGGGTAAGGGGCACGAGCCTTATCAAATATTGAAGGACCGCACGATTGAGTTTGATGACCGCGACACCGCGCGGCATATTTTACGGCACATGGGCTACGGCAAAGTGGAGACCGGCGTTTTGAAATGAAGTTTCGTCTGGACGAGATCGCGCGCGCGCTCAACACATCGGTACCCACGGGTTGTGAGGCGCGCTTAGCGGAAGGATGGTCAATTGACTCGAGAACATTGCAGCCAGGAGATGTTTTCTTCGCACTCAGTGGGCCGCAGCACGATGGTCACGCATACGTCGAAGCAGCGTGGCGCCGCGGAGCAGGGGCCGCGGTGGTCAGTGAAACTTTTTCTGAAACCCCTGGCCTGGATCACGTTGCCTATGGCACTGGCTGCCTCTTGCGCGTCGCAAACCCGCTGCATGCTTTACAAACCCTGGCTGGCTGGGCGCGCCGCCAGTGGCGCGGGCAGGTAGTTGCCGTCACAGGCAGCGCGGGAAAAACCACCTCCAAGGAAATGATCGCTGAAATGTTATCGCTGACGATGCATACCGATAAAAACCCAGGCAATCTGAATAATCACATCGGGCTGCCGTTGTCGTTATTGCGTCTGCAGCCGAAGGCACAGGTGGCGGTTCTCGAAATGGGCATGAATCACAGCGGCGAGATTCGCGATTTAGCGCGTATCGCGCTGCCGGATGTTGGCGTGGTCACCAACGTGGGGTACGCACATGTGGAGAACTTCGACTCCATTCATGGAATCGCCGCTGCTAAGCGCGAGCTCATTGAAGCCCTGCCTGCCAGCGGCACCGCCGTGCTGAACGCCGACGATCCGCTGGTCCGCGAGTTCAGTAAGGTTCACGCCAAGTGCCTTCTCTACGGCCTAGCGGAGCACGCCGACGTGCGCGGGGAAGATCTCGCCGAACTTCCCGAAGGCACACGTTTCCGCGTAGGCAACGCCTATTTTGATACGCCACTAAAAGGGCGCCATAATGTTTCAAACATTTTGTCCGCTATAGCGGTGGCCCGTGTGTTCGGTATCGCTCCCCATCTTCTTGCCGATCGCGTAAGCAAACTGCAGCCCGGCAAAATGCGCGGAGAGCGGCTCCTGCACCAGGACATTAGCATTTTCAACGATTGTTACAATTCCAATCCCGAAGCTGCCCGCGCCATGCTGGACGTACTCCGTGATACAACGGCGAAAAAGCGGATCGCGGTACTGGGCGAGATGTTGGAACTCGGCTCCCAGTCCGAAGAACTCCATCGCGAAGTGGGCCAGTACGCGGCGCGCGCCGGTATCGACGTCCTAATTGGCATTCAGGGCTCCTCTCGCGCCATGATCGAAGCGGCCAAGAAAAGCGGAATGCCGCAAGCGTTTTATGTAGATGACGCAGCCGAAGCAGGAGCGCTTGCGCGAAAACTCGCCGGCCCCGGCGATGCAATTCTGTTTAAGGGTTCGCGCGGCGTGAAGGTCGAAAAGGCGGTCGAACAATTTATCGGCGCAAACCCGGGGGGCGCGAACTAAGTGTTCTATTGGCTGTTTTACGAAAAACTCTTCAGCTACTACACGCCCTTCCGCGTCTTTCAGTATTCGACGTTTCGCACCGGTATGGCCAGCCTCACTGCGATGTTGATTTCGCTCTTGCTCGGCCCCTGGCTCATCCGCCGGCTGCGCGAATTTCAAATCGGCCAACACATTCGGGAAGACGGCCCCAAGTCGCATCAGAAAAAGGCCGGTACGCCCACCATGGGCGGAGTACTTATCGTGATCTCTATCGTCGTGCCAACTCTGTTGTGGTCCGATCTGTCCCAACCCAGCGTATGGGTGGCGGTGATTGGCCTTGTGAGTTTCGGCGCCGTCGGTTTCATGGATGACTATCTGAAAGTCCGCCGCAAACAAAATTTGGGATTGACGGCCAAAGCCAAAAGCGGCCTGCAAATCTTGGCGGCTCTCTTGATCGGTGTTGCACTGCTCTCCATGCAGGCGCACGGACTCTACTCCACCAACATCAATGTTCCGTTCTTCAAAAATTACAAACCGGACCTCCTCATCAACGTCTGGCTGCACAGCCCCTGGACCTACCCTTTGGCGTTTGTCTTCTTTTTTGGATTCCTCATTCTCGTCCTGGTAGGCGCGTCGAACGCCGTGAACCTGACCGATGGATTGGACGGTCTCGCTATCGGCCTGATGATCGTCGCGTCACTGGCCATGACGGCGCTCTCGTATTTAAGCGGCCACGCCGAATTTGCCAAATATCTGGAGCTTTCGCGTACACCTGGAGCCAGCGAGTTGACTATCTTTTGCGGAGCAATGACCGGCGCGTCGCTGGGCTTCCTCTGGTTCAACGCGCATCCGGCAGAAGTGTTTATGGGCGACGTCGGCTCTCTTGCTTTGGGTGGCGGGCTGGGAGCGGTCGCGGTTCTCTTAAAACAAGAAGTCCTGTTATTGTTTATTGGTGGTGTGTACGTAATTGAGGCTGTGTCCGTCATCCTGCAGGTGGGCAGCTATAAACTGCGCGGCAAGCGCATCTTTAAAATGGCCCCCTTGCATCACCACTTTGAACAATTGGGCTGGCATGAATCAAAAGTGATTATTCGCTTCTGGATTGCGGGAATTGTGATGGCCTTGTTGGCGCTCACAACTTTAAAACTGAGGTAATGACGCGAGTGAAATTGCAAGGAACGCAAGTGGTTGTCGTGGGCATGGCGCGATCCGGAATCGCGGCGGCGGAATTGCTGCTGCAGCACGGCGCACTCGTGCGTGCGGTGGACCAGAACCCAATGCCCCATTCCTCTATCGTCGTGGAACCGCAACAAGACCACTCCTTTATTGGCGCAGATCTCATCGTTCTTTCCCCCGGAGTTCCCGCCGATCTTCCCGCGATAGAGGCCCGCCGCCGCGCTGGAGTTCGCGTGATCGGCGATTTGGAATTGGCTAGTTGGTTTCTGCGCGGCCGCATCATCGCCATCACCGGTTCGAACGGCAAAACCACCGCCACGGCGATGACCGCGCATATTCTGCAAGCCTCTGGCATCCCCATGCAGGTTGGTGGAAATATCGGAACGCCGCCAGCGTCTATGGTGCAAACCTCGCGTGATGATCAATGGAATGTACTCGAGCTTTCAAGCTTTCAACTGGAAACCACCGAATCGTTCCATGCCCACGTGGGTGCGGTGTTGAATCTCACCCCGGACCACCTGGATCGCCACCATACGATGCTGCGTTACGCCGAAGCCAAGGGCCGTCTGTTCGCCAACCAAACCGCCGGCGATTTCGCGGTAATCAACGCTGACGATTCCGCCTGCGCGGCTTATGCAACCCAAACTAAATCAACACCCGTCTGGTTCAGTTCCACCCGCCAGTGTTCGCCCGGCGCATTCTTGAATGGCAACAACATCATTCTGAACGGCCAGGTTTTGATGGACACGCGGGAAGTGCCGCTCCGTGGATTGCATAATCTGGAAAACACTATGGCCGCCTCCGTTATGGCGCAGCTTGCCGGCTCTACACACCCAAAAATTCGTGCGGCCGTGATGACTTTCCCCGGCGTGGAACATCGCCTGGAGTTCGTACGCGATGTGGATGGCGTTGCCTGGTACAACGATTCCAAGGCCACGAATGTGGATGCGACATTGAAAGCCATTGCGGCCTTTGAGGGCGGCTTGTGGGTGATTTTGGGCGGCAAAGACAAAAATAGCGATTACTCCGCATTGGCGGAATCGCTAAAACAAAAAGCACATGGGGTGTTTTTGATCGGCGCTGCGGCGGAAAAGATCGCCGCGCAACTCAAGGGAGTCACCGCTACGGTCCAAGCCAATACGCTGGAAGTAGCAGTGGAGCAAGCCCATGCTTCTGCGACGGCGGGCGATACCGTATTGCTTGCTCCCGCTTGTGCCAGTTTCGATCAATTCCAAAACTTTGAATATCGCGGACGTGAATTCAAACGCCTGGTTCATCATTTGCGGGGGCGTGCATGACGCGATTGCGGACCGATTGGATTTTATTCCTCACCATCGTGGTGATGGTGGGATTTGGCTTGGTGATGCTCTACAGCGCTTCCGGCGCCGTGGCGGAGCTGCGCTACAAAAAAGAACCCTACTATTTTGTCATCCGCCAAATTGGCTGGGCCGCCATTTCCTTCGTCATTTTGATGGCCTTCAAGAAGATGGACTACCGGCGCATGAACACGCCCACGTGGGCGTTTTCCGGTTTGGGCATCGTGCTTGGCTTGTTGGTTGCAGTCTATTTTGTCGACTCAGGCTCGCATCGCTGGTTCCGTTTGCCGGGTGTCGGATCGTTTCAACCATCGGAGTTTGCCAAGCCCGCGCTCACTGTCTTTCTTGCCTATTTTGTCGCCCGTCGCGCCAGTATCATCAACGACAAGCGCACGCTGCAGCAAGCGCTGCTAGCGGTTTTACTCTTGGGCATACTTGTCGTCGTGGCGGACCTGGGAACTGCGCTCGTACCCTTGATCACTGCCGTCCTGGTCTTCTGGGTTGCTGGTTTGCAATGGCGATACATTGCACGCGTGGCGCTGATCGGCGTCTTTGTTGTAGTCGTCGCCGTGGTCAGCCGTGGATACCGGCTCGGCCGTGTGATTGCGTTCGTTGACCCTCACTACCAAGTCATTTCGAAATTCGATCCCAACGGATATATTAAGAACTATGTTGATCGCTCCACCCAAGTGCGCGATCCGAATTATCAAGTAACGCAATCGGAAATTGCAGTTGGCTCCGGCGGTTTATTAGGAGTCGGCCTAATGCAGGGAAAACAAAAACTACTTTTTCTTCCCGATCCGCATACCGATTTCATCTTCGCTACCATCGCGGAGGAGCTGGGCTTTTGGGGAGCGTGCATTATACTCGCGGGTTTCCTGATTATCCTTTGGCGCGGCGCCCGCTTGTTTGTGCTGGCCCGCGACGACTTCGGAAAATATCTCGCGCTGGGCGTCACACTTACCGTCGTAATTCAGGCACTGATTAATATGAGCGTTGTATTGGGCATGGCGCCCACCAAGGGGTTTCCGCTTCCGCTAATCAGTTTTGGTGGCAGTTCGCTTCTGAGTACGTTAATATCCCTAGGCATGCTGTTGAGTGTGAGTGAGCATGAAGGGTAATGCGTGCCTGGCGAGCATGAACAACAATGACACCATCGACCTTTGTCATCGCGGGAGGCGGCACGGGAGGTCATGTGCTACCCGCGCTAGCTGTCGCCAGAGTCCTGCGCCAGCACGGACACTCAGTGCAGTTCATCGGCGTACAGCGCGGTATGGAAGCCCGGCTGGTTCCCGCCGAAAACTTCCCCATCGAATGGATTCAAATCGGTGGATTGAATCGCGTGGGCTTGAAAAAGACGTTGCGCAGTCTATTCGAAATCCCGGGAAGCGTTTGGCGTTCGATCGTGCTATTAAAACAATTTCGCCCTGCGGCGGTTTTCTCCACCGGCGGCTACGTGGCCGGCCCGGTTTTGCTGGCGGCGATTTTTACCCGCATACCTATCGTGGTGATGGAACCCAACGCGGTCCCCGGATTCACGCACCGCAGGCTGGCTCGCTTCGTGCAACGCGCCCTTGTCAGTTTTCCGGAAAGCGCGAATTGGTTCCCGCCCGGCCGTACTGAGGTTACTGGTATGCCCATTCGCGAAGAATTTTTCTCCGTTCCGCCGAAGATGCGGGGCGGCATAATTACGGTGTTGATCACCGGCGGCAGCCAGGGATCGGCCGCGTTGAACCGCGCCGCGCGAGAAAGCTGGCCGTTTTGGGAGCGCAGCGCGTTGAAAGCGAAGATCCGTTTGCTGCATCAAACTGGCTCACAAATGTTCCTGGAATGCCAAAAAGAGTTCGCCGCAACCGGCTTGCCGGGAGAGGTTTCAGAGTTCATTACGGACATGCCGCACGCCTTCAGTCAGGCGGATTTAGTTGTTAGCCGTTCCGGCATGGGAACCGTGAGTGAACTGGCCGCAGCCCGGAAACCGGCCATTTTAGTGCCCTTTCCCGGAGCCAGCGATGATCATCAGCTCAAAAACGCCCAGGCTTTTCGCCAAGCAGGGGCAGCGAGTTTGATCCTCGATCGTGACCTGACGGGCCAAACATTGGTGGATGAAATTGTTCGAATCGTCAGTGAGCCCGGCCGGTTGGAGCGGATGTCGCAGGCCGCCCACGTCGTGGCAAAACCCGGAGCGGCTGAGCGCGCGGCACAAGTACTGGAGTACCTGGCTTCGCAATCGCAAGGGAAAACAGTAGCTTAGCGTGTGTTTAGACATTGACAGGGGCTAAAAAAGCCGGAACAATAGTAGATTGAAATGTTTTTTAAACGCCAACCTGTGCATTTTGTAGGAATCGGCGGGATCGGCATGAGTGGACTCGCCGAAGTCCTGCTCGAACTGGGCTATCCGGTTTCGGGCTCCGATCTCAAATCCTCGCCCACTACTGATCGCCTGGCCGAGCGTGGCGCTGTGATTTTTGAAAGTCACGCCGCCGCTAACTTGAGCGGAGCAAAAGCCGTTGTCATCAGTTCCGCTGTAAAGAAAGACAACTCTGAAGTGATCGAGGCCCGCCGGCGCGGCCTCCCGGTAATTCCGCGCGGCGAATTGTTGGCAGAGTTGATGCGCCAGAAATTCGGCATTGCCATCGGGGGCAGTCATGGCAAGACTACAACCACCTCCATGGTTGCCACGCTCCTCAGCTACGCCAAACTGGATCCCACTTTTGTAATTGGCGGCCGCGTAGGCATGATGGGCGGAGCCAATGCCCGCTTGGGCAAAAGCGATTATCTGGTCGTGGAAAGCGACGAAAGCGATGGGTCTTTCCTGAAACTTGCGCCCATCCTCGTCGTCGTTACTAATATCGACCGTGAACACTTGGATCACTACGCGGGTATCGAAGAAATCCGCGCTGCGTTCGGCGAATTCATCGGCAAGGTTCCGTTTTATGGCGCCTCCATTTTGTGTTTGGACGACGAAAACATTCAGCGCCTGCTGCCCACGGTAAATCGCCGCACCATTACCTACGGCCACAGCGCCCAGGCCGACCTGCGCATCACCAGCAGCACCGCCTCGCATATGGCCAACGAGTTTCACCTGGAACACCGCGGCATCGATCTTGGTTGTTTTCGGCTCAACGTCCCCGGCGCACACAATGTTTTGAACGCCACCGCGGCCGTTGCCGTCGGGTTGGAACTGGAAATTCCACTGGTGTTGATCCGCGAAGGTCTCAACAGTTTCCGTGGCGTCGACCGCCGTTTTCAAGTTCGCGGAACCGAGAACGGCATCACGGTCATTGACGATTACGGCCATCATCCAACCGAAATCCGCGCCACACTCGAAGCCGCCCGTGCTTGCCGCTTCAAACACATTCACGTCCTTTTTCAGCCGCATCGCTACACGCGTACCCAGGCCTTGATGGATGATTTCGCGCGCGCGTTTCATGGTGCCGATAGCGTTCAAGTCGCAGACATCTACGCAGCATCCGAAGCACCTATCGCCGGCGTCAGCAGTCAGGCGTTGGTCGCGCGGCTCCACGATTTTGGCCATCGCGGAGCCCATTACGCAGGTGCCTTAGACAAAGGCGTCGAAGCCGTGACCGTCGCCGCGCAACCCGGCGACGCGATTATTACGCTCGGTGCCAGCAGCATCTCCCAAATGGCGGCGGCCATCCTGGAAACACTAAAAGCGCGCAAAGCGGCAGGGGGCAAGGCCAAATAGCATGGCACGAGTAACGTCCGAAAAGACTTCCAACAAGAACACTAGCTTCTGGGCCCTCCCCGGGTTGCAAAAACAAATCGTCGTCGGTACCGCCGTGGCCGCGGTGGTGATTCTGGCTGCGGTGTTTGCCTTCTATCGCCTGGAACAGTTTTTGATTCGCGATGCGCGCTTTGCCGCCAATGCCGCTGAGGGCGCTGTTGATCGTGATGCGGGCACTGCATCGTTGCACGTGCGCGGAGTCAATTACGCTTCGCGCCGCATGATTGAATCCATGTTCGCCGAAGATATGGGCCGCAGTATTTACATGCTTCCTCTACCCGATCGCCGCTTGAGCCTGCGCTCTATCGATTGGGTGAAAGATGCCGCGGTGGCCCGCGCCTGGCCCAATCAAATCCTGGTGCGCATCACCGAACGCAAGCCGGTGGCGTTTGTCATGAAGCCCCCTTTGGGCACCTACTTGATCGATGACGATGGGGTCATGATGCAGCCGGTGAAGGGCCAGCGCTTTCATTTGCCGGTTCTCAAAGGGATCAAAAAAGAGGACGGAGTGCCCCAAAAACGCGAGAAAGTGCAGGCCATGCTCCACTTGTTGCGCGATATTGGCGAAGGCGCCGAACTGGTTTCCGAAGTCGACACCTCCGATTCTGAAAACCTGAAAATCACTCAGCCCTGGGAAGGCCGCAGCGTCACTTTGTTGATGGGCGATCAAAATTACGCCGTGCGCTATCACAATTTCGCTACTCACATTGCGGAGATTCGCAAAAGTCTGCCGCACACCTCTGTGTTGGATTTAAGGTTGGAAAATCAAATTACCGCCGCCGACAATTAGACAAGCATTAAGCAGCTGATAATTAAGTAACCAATGGCAGCAAAAGCACAATTAGCGGTGGGGTTGGACGTGGGCAGCTCACGTTCCCGCTGTGTGATTTGTGTACTGGAAAATGGCGGCATACGTTATGCGGGTCATGGCGCGGCTACCGCGGCGGGTTGGTCCCGCGGGCGTTTAGTGGATCAAGCTGCGCTCGCCGGCTCCATTCGCGCGGCCGTGGCGGAGGCCGAACATCGCGCGGGTCTCACCGCCTCAATCACCGTGGAGGCGGTTACCTTAGGCGTCGGCGGCATGGAAATTCGCGGCGCGCAGAGCCGTGGCGTGTATGAATTCGGCCGCCCCCGCGAACTCACCCAGGAAGATCTGGAATATGCCGCCGCCCTCGCCAGCGACGTTCGTCTGGAACGCGATCGCATGTTGCTGCACGTCTTGCCACAGGATTTCACCCTCGATGGCCACGCCGGTTTCCGCCGCCCGCACAAAAGTTTGTGCTCGCGCCTGGAGGCGCACGTGCACATCGTCACCACGGCTCATCACGAACATCAGGCCTTGGTAGCGGCCGCACACATGGCGCATCTTTCGGTGGAGGAAACAGTGCTGGAGCCCATGGCCGCCGCATACGCTTGCCTGCTTCCCGAGGACCGCGCCCACGGCGCCGCCCTGCTCGACATCGGCCTGCACTCCTGCGATCTCGTGATCTACGACGGCGAAGCCATGATGCTTGCCGCCAGCATTCCCATCTGGGCCGATCATCTTACCCGCGACATTGCCGCGATCTTCCGCGTGTCTTACGAGGATGCGGAAGAGTTAAAACAACAATACGGCTGCGCGTTGTTGGGCCTCACCGCTGAATCCAGCTTCATCGAAATTCCGCACGAAGATGGCATGCGTGAAGCCCGCCGCAGCGATCTGAACGAAGTGCTGGAAGCTCGCGCGGAGGAAATGTTTCTCCATGTCCGCGGCGAACTCGAACGCGTCAACATGGAACGCGGCCTGGGGCAAGGCATTATCCTCACCGGCGGCGGCGCGCTATTGAACGGCATGTGCGATCTCGCCGAGCGCGTCCTCGATTGCCAGGCCGCCAACGGCATCGTGATGGAAGGCGACATCGGCGGTTGGCCGGAAGAGTTGAAAAGCCCGTTGTGGACCACCGCCGCCGGGCTATCGCTGTATTCGGGCAAGTTGAAATTGCATCGCCCGCCACCCTATCAAGTGGGCGGGCTCTTGGGTTTGGTCTTGAAGTAACCACAAGTTTGGTTCTTGAAGTAAGGTTGAAATAAGCAGGAAATACGGGAGGACGCCACCATGGCAATCGACGGTCTGAAATTCGTGATGGAAGAAGAAGAGCAGATGCCGCGCACCAGAATCCGCGTGTTTGGCGTGGGCGGCGGCGGTTCCAACGCCGTGGCACGCATGCTCGACGAAGGGCTCACCGGCATCGAGTTTTGCGTGTTGAATACCGACGCGCAAGCCCTGGCCGCTTCGCCCGTTCCCAATAAATTGGTCATCGGCCCCAAGATCACTTCCGGCCTGGGCGCGGGCGCCGACCCAGCCATCGGCCGGCAAGCCGCGCTAGAGGACACCGAAAAGATCATCGACCTGCTGGAAGGCGCCGATATGGTGTTCGTCACCGTCGGCCTAGGCGGCGGCACCGGCACGGGAGCCGCGCCCGTTATCGCTTCGCTCGCGAAAGAACTTGGCGCGCTCACCGTCGCCGTCGTCACCAAGCCCTTCACCTTTGAAGGCCCCAAGCGCCGCCGCCAAGCCGAGCAAGGCCTAGCCGAACTCGCCGCCGTTGTCGACACCATCATCACCATCCCCAACGACCAGCTTCTTTCGCTGGTTCCCAAGGGCACCAGCTTCTCGGACGCCTTCCGCGTGGCTGACGACGTTCTCCGTCAAGCCGTGCAGGGCATCAGCGACATCATCACCACGCCCGGTTTGGTCAACCGCGATTTCTCCGACATCCGCAGCATCATGACCGGCATGGGTTACGCCATGATGGGCACCGCGTCTGCTCGTGGCGAACACGCCTGCGAATCGGCCGCCGAAAAAGCCATCAGTTCCCCGCTGCTCGAAGCCGGTGGAGTGCGCGGCGCTCGCGGCATCCTTATCAATATTTCTGGATCCAGCAAACTCGGCCTGCATGAAGTCAGCGCCGCCTGCACTTTGGTGCGTGAAGCGGCCGGCAACGAAGAAGTGCAGATTGATTTCGGTGTCGTGATCAACGAAGCCATGGGCGAAGAAGTGAAGGTGACGGTGATCGCCACCGGCTTTGTGCGCGACAACCTCCCGCGCATCGATCGCAACAAGAGCGGTCGCCCAGAAGCATCATCGCAGGCCACCTCATCGCAATCCGCGCCGCCCATGCCGTCGCAGCCGTCCTATTATCAGGAAACCCCTTCGTTCTCGCTCGAACCGTCAGTCGAGTCTTTGCGAGCCGAGCCTTTCCGCGCCGAAACCGTCCGGCCAGATCCTTTTTATCGAGCCGAGACGCGTACTGAAGCTCGGCCAGAGCCCCGCGCCGATTCTCGTTATGAAGCACGGCCGGAACCGGAACCACCGGCACCAACATCAACATGGTCGCAACCGGCGCCAACTCCTGCCGCGCCACCTCCGCCCCAGGCCGCCGCACCGCAGCGCGAATTTCCACCCAGCCCCGGCCGCAACCCGCGTGACGCTGGGCGAGACTCAGTCATGGACGAACTCGATGTCCCGGCCATCCTTCGCCGCGATCGCCGCCACGTCCAGTAAGGCAAAACGAAGCAGGAGGCGGGCTTGCCCGCCTTCTCGCGCTCTCCACTTGCCGTTAACCTCGATGGGGCACAACCAAATGGCACAACCCCTGACACAACCCCCTGACACAACCAGGTGTTGGCCAGCTAATAGCGTGGCACTGTAGGGTCCACTGTGATGCTCCACGCCTCAATGCCACCGGCCATGCTCTGGCAGGCGGACACACCTTGTTCACGCAGCCAGTGCGCCACGTTCAAGCTGCGGACCCCATGATGGCAAAAAATGATCAGTGTCGATTCGTCAGCTTTGGCTTCCAGTTGCGGCAGATGCGCCGGGATCTCGCGCATGGGGATCAACGTGGCGCCTGCAATCCGTGTGATGGCGAATTCTAATGGTTCGCGAACGTCAACAAGCAGTATCGCTTCCCCGCCGTCGATCCGACGTTGCACCTCTTTCGCAGTAGTCTCCAGGGGCAGGGCATCTTCAAGTATCACCGTCGTTTCGTTCACGCATTTGAGCATAACGCAGTCAAAAAAACGCGCCGCAAGCCCGGGGTTCTCACTCCATGCTTACGGCGCGCTTACGGCGCTGCTTGCGGCTACTGCCAGTTACTGCCCTCTATTTGCTGAAATTAGCTTGCACCGACACGTTGGCGTTCACGTTCAGTATGCAGGTGCTATTCGTACCTGAACACGCGCCACCCCAACTGACAAACGTCTTGCCCGTTGGAGGAGTTGCCGTCAGCGTCACCGCCGTGCCGGAGTTGAATTTCGCCGAGCACGCATTGCCGCAGTTGATGCCGGCCACGTCACTGGTCACCGTGCCCACGTTGCTTCGGCCGATTTGCACCGTAAATTGCGTCGCGCCACCTGTGGTACCGCCGCCCGCCCCACCACCACCGCCGCCAGCGGGAGGATTCGCAGAAAAGACGGCATTCACGGTCATCGCGTCCGCGATGGTCACCGTGCAGGTAAGGCTTGTGCCCGTGCAACCGCCGCCGGTCCAACTGGTAAAGCTTGAGTTGCTACCGGGCTTGGCCGTCAGCGTCACCACCGTCCCCAGCGTGTAAGTGGAGCTGCATTTGCTGCCGCACGTAATCACTTTGTCCGACGACGACACCGTGCCGTTGCCGGTGAGAGTCACGGTCAACGAGGGAACAGCGACGTTTGCCGCGGCCATCTGCGTCACTAGTAAATCTCCCAGCTCGCCGGGTTGCGGTACGGAACAGGTAGTGTCGCCACCACAAACCACCTGATGATTCAGCCGATCATAAGCGCCCGTGTAGGCGTAGGTCTCATAACGGCGCAGCACGGAACGCGTGCCCGCGTTCACTCCGCCCTGGTTCACATGACGGTTGCGTCCACGACGACGGCTGTCGCTGGGTGGTTCGGGCTGCATCAACACCCATTCGGTTTCGATGACCGCGGCGGTCTCCACCGCGTTGTCGGTGGTGAGTTCTGTCAGTGCAACTTCGCGAGTCAGTTCGGTCTTAAAAACTTTCATCCACGTCGCGTCGCCGTACTGCGGAGGAACCGCTGGGGGCGGGGGCGGCGGAGGAGGCAATTGAATTTCCACGACCAGCACGGGCGGGTTCGCCGGCAGGGCCGGTGCCACCCAAGTGTAAACCGGCGTGGGCACGAAAAGATTATTTGTGGACGCAATCAAGGTCCCGGGATTGGCCGGATCCTCGAACATCCAGCGGTAGGATGTAACCACGGCTTTGCTGGCCGCAGCCGTGTAAGCCAAGTGAACGCCGAAGTGATCGCAGCCCGCTGTGTAATACGTGAAGGTCCAGGTGTAGCAAGTGCCGGCGAACGATGTGCCCGGCACTTGCGGAATCGTGGTCGCCGTGAAAAGATGGCTGGCCGGATCGTACGGACTCATGTAGCGAACATACACACCTGTGGCATAGGGCACAACCACCGGGCAGCCATATTTATTGCCGCACCAGGCCGGATACAAATCGCCAGCCAGGATGCCTTCCACTTGCACCTCAAAACCGTGCGCATCTTTGCCTTCGTAGTTGGCGGCGTCGAAATTACCCAGCCCGCCAACCACGGCTGACTGCGCCATGGCCACGGCGGGCACAAACAGCATCAAACCGGCGAGCAAGGTTGCTCCCAACGGTGTTGTGCGGCTGGGCAACGCCAGTGCGCGCAAGTGCATCAGTAGTCTGTTTCTCATAATTATTCCCCCCGGAGAATGACTTGGTAAGCCAAGTAAGTGGCCCACCCTGGCACAAGTTCCACTCAGTCGAGAGAGCGGCTTGTCAAACCAACGGCCCGTTACCTGTGACCACCGTAACAGGGTGGTTTGGAGGAGTCGTTCGAATTAAGTAAACAATTTGTAAAATGGAGAAATGCCCATCAAAGCCAATGTTTAAGGCCTTTTTGCGTGGCTTATCAGATAGAAAAGAGGGACAGACAGCGGTGCGCTCTGCTGGGCGGTTCAATGACGATCCAGCTACAAACCCTTCGGCCGCCGCGGCCTCTGTTTTTCTGAAATCGATCGAATCACCAATTGCGATTTTTGTTTGCGATCGAACTTCATCGGTGCAGCGTCCGGCAGAGCGTTCATTAGATCGCCAATCGCGGGAGTGTCCAATTCGGCCGCGCTTTTCAGAACCACACTGCGTACTACACTCCCGGAACCCTTCAATATCTTTTGCGGGTCCGGGAGTTTTGTGGCGTGGAAGAAGAACAGCGTCACCCAGCGCGGATATAAGGCAAGCGAAAAGATGACGTCGCCGGTCTTTTCCGTCGGCGAGAAACCAATGGCCAGCGCGTTGTAGTTGTCGTAGACCAACTGCCAGGCGTGCGGCAGGCGCGCCCGCATTTTCTTCAGCGCCGCGCGGGTTAGCTTGGCGATTTCCGGTGGGTAGTGGTCAATACACTCGTCGAGCTGGGCTTGCGGGGTCATTTTCTGACAAGTCTTCTGACAGGTTTAGCGCGCCACCACTTTTCCGGTAAGCGCGTCCACCGTAACCACGTAATCCGCCGACGATACGGAACCGCCCCACATCACCCGCCAAACAGGGTTCGGGAAACGTTCCGCCTTATTCAGTTCCAGCATGAAATTGACCGGCGGCTTGGTGCCGGGCTTTTTCAGATATTCGCCACCGGCCTTCGCCGCCGCCTCGTAGGCTTCGGTGGAATCGATTTTGATTTCGGCGGGAGAAAAGGGTTGCTGCGCACCGCCGGGCCGGAAAGTATCGGGCGGGCCGGGAAAAATGCCTTTGTGAATGTTTTCCAACTCCATCGACGACCAGGTGTAGGGCCGCACAGACGCGCTGTTTTCCGACGCAAAGTTCACTTCCCACGCTCCCGCTTTGCCGGGTTCCACCTTTCCATTGTTGGCGGCGGCGTTCGCGAAAATCTCAGGAACATAAATACTGCGCACCGTCAACGGCTGCGAATCGGCGGCCCAGATGCGTGCGGAGCCGTTAGTGTATTGCATGGCTTGGCGGCCACTGATCGGCTGCGCCGGAGCCTCGGCTTTCTTGGCGGCGGGCGGAGGCGCGTCGCTGCACGCAGTTAGAAAGCCGATTGCAATTGCCAGGGCGAAGGCCCCGATACGCGTCATAGTTCTAGTGTCCTCCATGTTGGCGGACGGCTGCTGGTTGCTACAATCAGATTTCAGCCCCGCCTCGTTCGCGTCTCCACCTCGCTCTGTGACAATTCCGTTTTTGACCCGCTTTTGGAATGGAGACCCGCTATGACCCAATTGCCGAAGCAGACATTCTTCCTCTTGCCTCTGTTCACAGCTTTGCTCGCACTGACGCCACCCGTGCTCCGCGGGCAGCTGCCGCTACCGAATGGTTGAAATATCGAACGCGGAGTGCTTCCCAAGGCTTGGCCCTCCGGCGGCCCCAAGTGTATGGAAATGCCGGAATGGCAGATTCACGAATACAACCTGAACTTGTACATCCTGCGCCAATCCGGCTGCACGGATTACGAAAAACCTTTTGTGTATTTACTATTTGGCAAACAAAGCGCGCTCTTGTTAGATACCGGATCGCGTGGCGGAAACTTGGCCCCAACCCTGCTGGCAACCGTCAAAAGATGGCTGGTCCGCAATCAGCGGCAGTCGATTCCGTTGGCCGTGGTGCATTCGCATTCGCACTCGGACCACACCGACGGCGATGACGCCATTGCTACGCTGCACGACCCCGCCATGCCGGTCACCATGGTGAAAGCCACTTCGCAAGCCAACGCGAAATTTTTTACCATTTCCCATTGGCCGCAGGACATCGGCCGCTTCGATTTGGGCGATCGCACCATTGACGCGATTCCCATTCCCGGACACGATATGGCCAGTATCGCGCTCTACGATCGCAACACGGCGATTTTGTTCACGGGCGATAGCGTTTACCCGGGTCGTTTGTACATCAGTAATCTCAGCGAATTTGCGGAGAGCAACCAACGGATGATTCGCTTCACTGTTGGTAAGCCTGTCGCCTATCTGCTCGGCTGCCATATTGAACAAACGCGAACGCCTTTTCTGGACTATCCCATTGGTACGATTTATCAGCCCGACG